>JANYBQ010000151.1 GCA_025360705.1 Betaproteobacteria bacterium
GTCATGTTGATGTAGACGTCGGCCAGCAATTCCGCGTCGAGCAAAGCGCCGTGTAATGTTCGGCCTGAGTTATCCACACCCAGCCGGTCGCACAAGGCATCGAGCGAATTGCGTTTGCCCGGAAACATCTCCTTGGCCATGCTCAGCGAGTCGGTAACGCCGCCGACGAATTGGCGGAAATGAGGGCGGCCGATCATCGCCAACTCCTGGTTCAGGAAAGCCAGGTCGAAGCTCGCGTTGTGAATGATGATTTCGGCGCCCGCGACATACTCCAAAAAGTCGTCCACCACCGCCGCGAATACCGGTTTATCGCGCAGGAATTCAGTGGTGATGCCGTGGATACGCAGTGCGTCCTCATGGCTGTCACGGCCCGCATTGAGGTAGAAGTGCTTGTGGTTGCCCGTAAGCCTGCGGTTGAGCAACTCCACGCAACCGATCTCGATAATGCGGTCGCCGTTTTCCGCCGACAGGCCCGTGGTTTCGGTGTCCAGGAAGATTTGACGCATACGCTTTCTTAGAACCTATCCGTAAATAAGGCGGCCCTGCGCCGGGGTCCCAAGGGTTGTGACGATAAACCGCGTCTGTGTCGTTGCAAACCTTGCCCAGGGGCCTACCCTGGGCTGCGGCTTGCGCCTAACATCCATCGCTTTCTCGTCACAACGCAGGGTCGTCTTATTCACGGATAGGTTCTTAGTGAACTTCCTTGGCGTGGTTGATCGAATAACGCGGGATTTCCACCACCACGTCTTGCTGTGCCAGCAAGGCCTGGCAACTCAACCGTGAATTGGGCTCCAGGCCCCAGGCGCGGTCGAGCAGATCTTCTTCGTTTTCATCCAGCTCGTTAAGGGATGCAAATCCCTCACGCACGATAACGTGACAGGTGGTACAGGCGCAACTCATGTCACACGCGTGTTCGATGTTGATGTGGTGGTCCAGCAAGGCTTCACAGATCGAGGTTCCAGCTGGAGCCGACACCTCCGCGCCTTGCGGGCAATATTCGGCGTGCGGCAGTATCTTGATGATCGGCATGGATGGTTGGCGCAGTCTCAGACTGCCTCTATGTTCTTGCCCGCAAGCGCCTGCTGGATGCCGCGATTCATGCGCATGGCGGCAAACGATTGGGTGCCGTCGGCGAGCGCCTTGGTAGCGGCTGCTACGACAGCTGCGTCTTCCAGATCGCGGGCCGCGTGCACGCCGTCGATCAACACCCGGATGGCATCGCGCTCGGCGCCGTTGAGCAACGCATCATCCGCCGCCAGTGCGGTCCGGGTCGCCAGCAACAGGCGATCGGCATCCAGCCGCGCTTGCGCAATGGCGCGTGCGCGCATGTCGGCCTGCGCGGTGACAAAACTTTCCTGCAACATCTTCGCAATCTGCCCGTCATCGAGCCCATAACTGGGCTTGACGTCGATGTTGGCCTCGACGCCGCTGACTTGCTCGCGCGCCGCTACGTTGAGCAGACCGTCGGCGTCCACGGTAAACGTGACCCGGATGCGCGCTGCACCGGCGACCATGGGCGGAATGCCACGCAGCTCGAACCGCGCCAAGCTCCGGCAGTCGGCCACCATGTCGCGTTCGCCCTGCACCACATGCAGTGCAAGCGCGGTCTGCCCGTCCTGGTAGGTCGTGAAGTCCTGCGCCATTGCGGTCGGAATGGTCTGGTTGCGCGGCACGATGCGCTCGACCAGACCGCCCATGGTTTCGATGCCCAGCGACAACGGAATCACGTCCAGCAGCAGCAGGTCGCCGGCCGGGCCGTTGCCGGCCAGCTGATCCGCCTGGATAGCCGCACCCAGCGCCACCACTTCATCCGGGTTCAGGTTATTCAACGGGTCGCAGCGGAAAAAAGCGGCTACCGCGCGCTGCACTTGCGGCATACGCGTGGCCCCGCCCACCATCACGACCCCCTTGATTTCTTCAACGGACAATTTGGCGTCGCGCAGGGCCTTGCGAGCTGCACCCATGGTCCGCTCCGTCAATGAAGCGGTTGCCACTTCGAATTGGCTCCGGCTGACAAAGACATCGACATGTGCACCGCTCAATTGCGCAATCAGGAGGGCGGATTCGTCAGCGCTCAAAGCCTCTTTGCAGGCACGCGCGGCGATCACCATGGCAGCCTTGTCGGAAGGTGTCTCGGCTCGCACATCGAGCTGCCGCAGAACCGAAGCCGCCAGCGCGCGGTCGTAGTCGTCGCCTCCCAGCGACGAGTCGCCCCCGGTGGCTAGCACCTCGAACACACCCTTGCTCAGACGCAGGATGGAGATGTCGAAAGTGCCCCCGCCCAAATCGTAAATCGCGTAAACACCTTCGCTGGCGTTGTCCAGGCCGTAGGCAATGGCGGCCGCAGTGGGCTCGTTGATCAAACGCAGGACGTTCAACCCGGCCAGCCTGGCGGCGTCTTTGGTGGCCTGACGCTGCGCATCGTCGAAGTAGGCTGGCACGGTGATCACCGCGCCATAGAGGTCGTCGCCCAGGCTGTCCTCGGCGCGGTAACGCAGCGTTGCCAGGATATCGGCGCTGACTTCGACGGGCGATTTTTCTCCCCCTGCCGTGGCCAGGGCCAACATGCCGGGCTTGTCGATGAAGTTGTAAGGCAGACGACCGCTGTCCGCCACATCCTTGAGGTTGCGACCCATGAATCGTTTCACCGAGGCAATGGTGTTTTGCGGATCTTGCGTCATGGCGGAGCGGCCCGCGTGCCCTATCTGCCTGCCCCCATCGGCCAGATAACGCACGACCGAAGGTAATATCACCCTTCCCTGCTCGTCAGGCAGGCACTCGGCCACGCCGCTGCGCACCGTCGCCACCAGCGAGTGGGTGGTGCCCAGGTCGATGCCCACCGCAAGACGCCGTTCGTGCGGGTTGGGTGATCGGCCGGGTTCGGAAATCTGTAGCAGCGCCATGAAAATATTTACTGCTGGAGTGCTTCGAAGTGCTCAAAACGCGCGTCGATGTCGCAACAAAACCGTTCGATAAACATCAACGCGCGCACCTGTCCCACGGCTTGTGCATAGTCGTGATGCTGGTCCAGCAACTCCCCACAAAGCTTGAGCACTTCGCGTTTGTTATCCAGCACATGCGCGTTCAAGGCGCCCACCTCAGCGGCACTGGCGGTAGCGTCCAACTCTTCGCGCCACTCCATCTGCTGCATCAGAAATTGCGCCGGCATGGCGGTATTGATGTCGGCGTTGACCGGTGCGCCACCGAGTTCGCATAGATAAGCGGCTCGTCTCAACGGGTCTTTCAATCGCTGGTAGGCCTCGTTGATGCGCACAGACCACTGCATCGCCAACCGTTGCGCGGCTGCGCCTTGGGCCGCGAACTTATCAGGATGCGCCTCCCGCTGCAAATCTTTCCAGCGTTTGTCGAGCGCGGCTCTGTCCTGGGCAAAACGCCGCGGTACATCGAACAGCTCGAAGTCGCTGGAAGCCAGCGTAATCGATTTATCGCCCACTGCGCGGTCCCCTAGCACTGCCATGCGGCAAGGTCAGACCCGAAACGACTCGCCAGGCTGGCCGGGTTGAACGTCCTGCGTTTGATCAACGAGCCCACTGCGGCCGCCATTGCC
>JANYBQ010000156.1 GCA_025360705.1 Betaproteobacteria bacterium
CCGAGTTCCCGCTCTCGGTCTGGCAAACCGGCTCGGGCACCCAGAGCAACATGAATGTCAACGAAGTCGTGGCCAACCTGGCCTCGCGCGCGCTCGGCGCATTGGCAGGCCCCGGCGGGTCGCGATCCGGGGCGTCGCGCAAGGTACATCCGAATGACGACGTGAACCTCGGGCAGTCGTCCAACGACGTGTTCCCCAGCGCCATGCATATCGCCGTGGCCTTGCAGGCCCGGCAAATCCTGTTGCCGGCATTGACCGGATTGCGCACCGCGCTGGCGCACAAGGCAAAGGCCTTCGAAGCCGTGGTGAAGATCGGCCGCACGCATTTGCAGGACGCCACTCCGGTCACGCTGGGTCAGGAATTCGGCGGCTACGCAGCGCAACTGGCCTTGTGCCAGCGCAGTCTGGACCACGCGCTGGAGGCGGTGCACACGTTGGCCATCGGCGGCACTGCCGTGGGCACCGGGCTGAACACGCATCCGGAGTTCGGCGCGCGCGTGGCGGCCAGTCTGGCCCGGCAACTTGAACTGCCATTGACGCAGGCCGGCAATCTGTTTGCCGCCATGGCCGGCCACGAAGCGCTGGTCGCGTTTCATGCGGCATTGAAAATGCTGGCGATCGCGCTGACCAAGGTAGCCTGCGACATCCGCCTCATGGGCAGCGGACCGCGCGCGGGCCTGGGCGAGTTGCAGTTGCCCGAGAACGAACCCGGCAGCTCGATCATGCCGGGCAAGGTCAACCCGACCCAGGTCGAGGCGTTGACGATGGTGTGCGCGCAGGTAATGGGGCACGACGCGGCAATCGGATTCGCCGCCAGCCAGGGGCAGTTCGAGCTAAACGTCTACAAGCCGCTGATCGCGCTGGACACACTCGACAGTCTGCGCTTGTTGTCCGATGCGATGAACAGCTTCGCCCGGCACTGCGTGGCCGGCATCGCGGTCGACGCGCAGCGGGTCGAGCAGTTGCTGCAGGGTTCGCTGATGCTGGTCACCGCGCTGGCGCCGCACATCGGTTACGACCGCGCGGCGCAAATTGCCAAACATGCGCACAAACACCAAACGACGCTACGCGAAGCAGCGGTGTTGCTGGGCATCGTGACAGCCGGGCAGTTCGACGCCTGGGTCGATGCGCGCCAGATGCTGGCGCCGCGCACCTACTGATAGTTCCCAAATTCGCGACACGTTCGGGCGTAGCCTGCCTGAATCAGATTAATTTCAAAACCAGGAAACGAGGTCCAGATGTGGGCGAGCCGAGGACGCCAGGGTGGGTAGCTCCGCGGCTGTCATCCGGCGTTGGCCTATGGCCAACTACTCCTTCTTGATGCCGCTACGCCACCCACCCCAGCATCCTCGGCAGCCAGCATGGTTGGTCCGCGCGAGTCGAACGCGACCACGCTCGCAGGATCAGGTCGGCGGGGCGCTTAAGCGCAGCGGCATCAAGGGGGAGGCCGAAGGCCGGAGGACAGCCGCGGAGCTGAGTGCGCCGTTGGCCTGATCCCGCCGAGGAAGAGGCGCAAAAGCGTGAGTCCCACTGACATTCACATCCGATTTCCTGAATGCATACGGTGTCAAGCTCAAGCCAGAGGCTCTAAATCAACGGACGCGGCTGCTGGCGGCCGTCACCGTACAGGTCGGCCAGACGCTCCAGCCGTTGCAGGTCGCCCAGATACAGCCGCCCGCCTTCAATGCGGTGCAGCCCGCGCCGCTCGAGCTTGCGCAAGGTTTTGTTGGTGTGCACCAGCGACAGGCCCAGGCCGTCGGCGATGTGTTGCTGCGTGAGCGGAAACGGCACACCCTGCGCGCCGCCGTCAGCCTGCAACGCCGCCGCGCGTTTGAACAACATGATCAACAGCGATGCAACCCGTTCTTCGGCGGTGCGCCGCCCGACCGACAACAAGGTGTCGTCCACCAGGGACTCTTCATGCGCCGTCAGCCATGTGATGTTGAAACCCATCGCGGGTTGCTGGCGGTGCAGTTGCCACAGGGAGTCGCGCTGAAACACGCAAAAAACCGAATCCGTGAGCGTCACCACGCCATGCGCCGCAGCATCGCCCATTTTCTGCTGCACGCCGATAAAGTCGCCGGCCAGCAAGAAATTTAGGATCTGCCGGCGCCCATCGCGCAGGGTCTTGAAACGGAACGCCCAGCCGGAAAGCAGCGTGTAGAGCGGAGCGTCGGTCTGTCCTTCGTCTATCAGCGTGTGGCCGCCAGGCAGATGCAATTCGTCGCGTTTCAACGACTGCACCAAAGCAATCTCTTCAGCGGTGTGCGGCAGGAACAGTGGCAATGTCCGCAGCCGGCACTGTCGGCATGGCGTCTGGATCAAAAAACGACTCCCTGTTTTGATATTCAAAATGCGCGGACAGGATGTCTTTTTACATGTTGAAGCAATCACGAAAAGCTTATATTATTTCGCTATGCACCTGCGCTTGACCTGACCCAGCATCTTATTCACCTCGCGAACATGCCGTCGTTCTGTAGTAAAGGTTCTACAAACTCTAACCGGGTTTTTAAAGTGTATTTGAGCCCTGTCGCTGATATGGTCTCCACTGGAATCAAAAGATGAATATCGATCAGAGCGTGAGTTTGGTTGGAAGCCCCGCCGAAGCGGCAAGGTACGCTGTGGCGCGGCGTTTATTGCCTGTTCTGCGCCACCACTTGGTGGTCCACCTTCAGCCCATCGGCCTGATTTATGAGGTGCTGGAACATAAGCTCCGCGGCGGCGACCCTGACTTGTCCGCCATCCGCGAGGGCTTGGGAAAAATCAACAAGCTGGCGCGCTCCGCCGTCGACTCCAGTCTGGATGTGATCACCTGGTTGGCACCCGATGCCAAGACCGCGATAACTTTGGGAGCGGGTGTGGCGGAATGTCTGGAAATTTTGAGCGGCAATTTCCGGTTTCGCGGTTTCACCGTCAGCAATGAAATCGGCGACGTGCCGCTTCAGGTATCTCAAGTGGCGATGCGCGAAGTTTTCACGGCGGCCTTGATAGCAATCACCGACAGCGCCGCCGGGCCAGTCGACCTGGTACTGCAAGTACAAGTGTCCCCCGACAAGGCGGTGATTTCCGTTCAAACCCGGCCCGGTCATGGCACTGGCTTTAGCACCGAATTGGCATATCGCGCCGTGGTCTGGAGCGACGTGTTGGCGCTGGCCGAGGGGCACGGCGTTGTGCTGAAGCGTGAAGGCCCGCTTGCGACGCTTACGTTGGCGGCAAGTGCCGGCCCGAAAAGTAGCGCAATCGGTGAAGAACTTGTCGCCAAATAATCTGGGGTCGCGCAAGCGGATTCTCGGGATGAGACGCAAGGCGAAAAATCCAAGGCAAGGCTTTGCGCCTTGCCTGATTTTGGTGCGCTTAGCATGAGCGCACTGCTGCGGGTGCAAGTCGCGCGGTAAGTTGATCACAGCAAGCGAAGTGAAGCGCAACTGCATGAGGGTGACCGAGTGTGGGATAGGCATGCGTGGAGCGTAAATTGTGAGCCGGTGAACAAGAACCGGATAGAAGGCGCTGCCAAGCTGGGCGAGCGGGCCAAAAACCGCGAAGCCCTTGTGATCAAGGCAAGGTGGCGTAGATCCGAGGGCGAAGGACCGAGCGAGGAGGAGAGTTCAAGGCCATGACGATGCAGCAGGAATTGTGCGGGCCAATAAAGGTGGCGCTGGTGTAGACGGACTGGATATAGACCAGACGGCGCGACATCTGGCAACCCATTGGCCCGGCATTCGCCAACAATTGTTGTCAGGGACGTACCGCCCCGGTGCGGTACGCCGGGTAACGATCCAGAAGCCCGATGGGGCCCCAGCGCGAGTTGGGCATCCCGACGGTGACCGGATTGCCAGATCCAATCTGAACGCGGGTTTTCAGTGGGGCTGCTCGAGATCGCGGATCTTGCAGCCGTTGAGTTCGGCGAGAATCCCGGGCAGCACCGGCATGAAGCGCTCGCCATGCCCCTGGATGATCGCGAGCTGGTAGGTCTGATTGACCGCCTGCGCGATGAACGCCGTGGCCGGTGCGCTTTCGGCGAGCTTGGTATAGAAACGCATGTCCTTGCCGGCGATGCGCAGCGGCCCCCTCAAGTGGCTCGCATCACCTTCGAGCACCCACGGCATTACCATCTGGAACATCTTGCTGTTCGCGCCGCCCGCCGAGACCACCTCGTAGAACTTGGAGAGATCGACGCCGAGCTTGGCGGCCGTCGCCACCGCTTCGGCGATCACCGCGCAGGTGCCGATCGAGATGAAATTGTTCAACAGTTTCAGCGTATGACCCGCGCCCAGCGCCCCGGCTTCGATAATGGTGTCGGCATAGCATTCGATGATCGGCCGCACTGCGCGCACCGTCTCGGGATCGCCGCCGATGAACGTGCTGAGCTTGCCTTCCTCCGCTTCTTTCGGCGTTCGCCCGACCGGCGCGTCGGCCATCCGGATCCCTTTCTGCGCCAGATCCGCGCCGATGCGTTGCGTGCTGCGCGGGTCGGAGGTCGTCGAATCCACGACGATCAAGCCCTTGGCGGCCCCTTCGAGTACGCCGCTTTCGCCGTAGATTGCATGCTCCACCTCGACCGTCGACGGCAGGCACAGGAACACCACGTCGGATACACGGGCGACGTCGGCAGGCGTTTTCACCTCCCGTGCGCCGAGCGCGACGAGGTCGTCGACCGGCGCGCGGTTGCGGTGCCCCATGATCGTCAGCGGATGACCCTTCTGCAAGATGTTCTTCGCCGCGCCATGCCCCATCAGTCCGACGCCGATGTAGCCAATTTTTTGCTTCGACATGATTCAATTTCTCCGTTGTAACGTTATGTTCCCCAGCAATGACGCGACGCTGCCGAGCTAGTCGTTGGGCTCGAGCACCGCGCGGATGAAACTTTCGAGTTCGGGCGTCTTCGGCGCCGCGAACAATGCGCGCGGCGGGCCCTTCTCCCACACGCGGCCTTGGTGCATGAACACCAGCGTGTCGGCGGTGCGCCGGGCGAAGCCCATCTCATGGGTGACGAGCACCATCGTCATGCCTGAGGTGGCCAGCCGTTCGAGCACCTTGACGACTTCGCCCACCAGTTCCGGGTCGAGCGCCGACGTGATTTCGTCGAACAGCATCAGCCGCGGTCGCATCGCGAGCGCGCGCGCAATGGCGACCCGCTGCTGCTGGCCGCC
>JANYBQ010000210.1 GCA_025360705.1 Betaproteobacteria bacterium
GCACTGCCGCCACTACCCGCGCGGCTTCGTGCATCGTCCAGCCGGTGTTGGCATCGGCCACGAGAACGTCGCCCGGCTCGAGCATGGCACGACAGGCCCGGATGCGCGCAATGTCGTCGTTCGCGTCCCCGCCCACCTTGAGCTGAAACTTGCGGTAGCCGGCTTGCCGGTAGGCGGCGATGTTCCGGGCCATCTCGTCTGGCGGCAGTTGCGATATGGCGCGGTATAACACAATGTCGGTCTGCTCGCTGCCGCCCAGCAGCTTGTAGACCGGCAGGTCGGCGACCTTGCCCAGAATGTCCCAGCAAGCGACGTCTATCGGTGCCTTCACGTAGGCGTGGCCGCGCAGCACAGCATCCATGTGGCGGTTGAGCACGCCTAGTTCGATGGGGTCAAGACCGATCAGTTTTGGCCCGATCTCCGCAAGCCCGGCGCGCACACCTGCCGCGTAGGCGGGCAGATAAGCCGAACCAAGGGGACAGCACTCGGCGTAACCGGTGATACCGACGTCGGTCTCAACCGCAACCACGGTCGCGTCGAAAACCTCGACGAAGTTGCCATTTGACCAGCTATAGCGGCCCTCTTTCAGCGGCAGGTCTACCTGCCAGGCCTTGATGGCGGTGATTTTCACTTGGATCCTATCGGGTGTGGCTGGAGAAAACGGATTTCATGAACTGCGCGGTCTCAGGCTCGCGTGGATTGTCGATTACCTGATCGGGTGGCCCGATCTCGTGAATCAGACCAGACTTGAAAAAGGCAACGCGGTCCGAGACCTCGCGCGCGAAGGAAACTTCATGGGTGACGACGATCATCGTCATTCCTTCGCCCGAGAGCATACGCAGCGTGTCGAGCACTTCGCCGACAAGCTGTGGATCGAGCGCCGAGGTGACCTCATCGAGCAGCATATAATCGGGTGACATGGCGAGCGCGCGGGCGATAGCTACACGCTGCTGCTGCCCGCCCGAGAGCTTGGAGGGGTAGACCTTCAACTTGTCTTCGAGACCGACATGCTTGAGCTGGCGTAGCGCAATGGCCTCGGCCTCCTCACGGCTTTTGCGCAGCACTTTGCGCGGTGCCAGCATCACGTTCTCGAGCACCGTGAGATGCGGGAACGCGTTAAGTTGCTGGAACACTATGCCGATCTTCTGCCGCAGCCGGTTCAGATCCGTCGTGCGGGCGTGCACTTCGGTGCCATCGACGAGGATCCGCCCGCTCTGGATGCGTTCAAGTCCGTTCACGCACATCAGCAGCGTGGACTTGCCCGAGCCCGAGCCACCAAGCACCGAGACCACCTCGCCTTTGGCGACGGTCATCGAGACGCCCTTGAGCACTTCAAGCGGCCCGAAGGATTTTCGTACATTGTCTATCTCAATCAAGATCTCTCCACTTTGTTTCGAGGCGGGCACCCAGCCGGGAGATAGGGTAGCTCATCAAAAAATAGAGCAGGCCGCAGACCGACAGCACCAAAAGCGGCTCCTGGATGCGGGTGATGATCACCTGCGAGGTGCGCAGAAGTTCGGCAATGCCGATCCACATCACCAACGCCGAGTCCTTCATCACGCCCAGCGTGAGCCCGGTCCACGAAGGCAGCGACACGCGTAACGCTATCGGAAACACAATCACCCGGACGTCTTGCCAGTAGCTGAGTCCGAGCGAGCGCGCTGCGCGCCGCGTGGTCTGAGGCACGGCTTGCACGCCTGCGCGCACGATCTCTGAGCAGTAGGAGGAAGTGTAGAAGGCGAGCACCACGCAGCTCACCACAAAGGCAGAGACATCCAGGCCGATGATGGATTTGAAAGAGTTGACCAGCACCAGCTGGATCAGTAGCGGCACCGAACGGAAAATGTCGAGCACCGCGCCCAATGGCCAGTTGATCCACCAGGGTGCCATGGAACGCACCAGCCCGATCACCACCCCCATGAGGGTGCCGCCGAGCACCGCCCAAAAGGTGATCATCAGTGTCATGCCGGCACCGCGCGCCATCAGCAGCAGTTCCTGCAAGCCAAAGTCCGAGCCGTCCAGCATGACCAGCTCAGTAGCGGAAAAGCCGCGATGCCGCGGCGCGCGCCGACAGTGTGACGAATTTGGTGATGATGTAGTAGATCGCAGCGGCCAGGGCAAAGTATTCGAAGGTCCGGAAAGTGCGGGCGTTGAGTTCCTGCGTGACGCCCGTGAGATCGGTGTTGACGCCGACGATCACGCCCAGCGAAGTCATCAGGATCGCCCAGACCATCTGGTTCATCATCGGATGAAAGACGGTACGAAACAACTGCGGCAGCACCACCAGGCGAAACGCCATCGGCGCGCCCATGCCCAGCGAACGCGCAGCGCGTGTCTGCGTAGCCGGCACGGCGCGCAGCCCGCCGCGGAATGTCTCGGCCAGGTAACCCGCGTTGTTGAAAGAAATCCCGATCAACAAAGCCGGAAATGAATCCACGAAGATGCCCAGGGAGCCCAGGCCAAAATAGGCCATATAAATCTGGAACAAGGCCGGCGTGTTGCGCGCGCCCTCGACCCAGGCCGTGGACAAGGCGTAGAGCAGCCTGTTCTTCGAGTTGCGCCCGAGCGCCAGCACAATGCCCATGCCGACCCCAATTAGCATCGACAGCAGCGCGACTTCAATCGTCACCAGGGCCCCGGCAAGCATCTCGGGCAGTGCCTGCAAGGCAGGGTACCAGTGGAATGTGTAGGTCATTGCGACTCGCTGCGGCCCGCGTCCGCAAAGAAGGCGCCGCCAGCGGCGGCGGTTAGATCAAATCAGCGATAAGTGCCCTTGATGGTCATGTCCGGCAGCGTTCCACCCACCCATTTCTGATACAACTCCTGCGCGCGGCCGGTACGCACCTGCTGATTGACAAACAGGTTCAGGTAGTTCAACAGTCCATATTCCTGGCGCAGCGCGATCAGCGCAACGTAGTCGATGTCGTAGGGCGCGTCCTTGCCAACTTCAAGATCCTTGAACTTGCTGCTCTTGACTGTAGCCGCAGCCACGGTGGACGTTACGACCGTCGCCTCGATCTGACCCTGGGCAAGCGCAAGGAACACGTCGGCCTGGGTCTGGTAAGCGCGGAACGAGCCCTTGGGATCGGCCCATTTCTTCACGTCTTTCTCCAGCGCGATAGCCTCGAAAGTACCGGAGACCGATCCCGTCTTGCGCCCTTTGAGGTTGGCGTAAGTGCTGATGCCGATCCCTTTCTTGGTCAGAACGACCATCTTGAAAGCGAAATAGGGAATCGAAAAACCGATGGTCTGCGCTCTCTTGAGCGTGTCGGAGGTCGACGCAACACCCACGTCGGCGCGGCCCGAGATCAGCGCCGGAACACGGTCCGGAAAGGGCGTTTCCACGTACTCAGGCTTGACACCCAGCGCTGCGGCAAGATCGTTGCAGGTGTCCACGTCGTAACCGATCGGGGCGTTGCTCGCATCGCGCGACCCCATGGGCGGAAAGTCAAGCACCACCGCGCAGCGTACTTTACCGGAGGCGATGATGTCGTCCAGCTTGTCGGCCAAAGCCGGAGTGACGACGGCCGCGCTGAGCAGCATGGCCAAGAAAAGTCCCGAACGTCCAATCATTGCTAACCCTTTCCGAATTGAAAAATCCGCACGACAACCGCCCTGCGGTACTGCGACCGGGCCCTATCGCTAGTCACCCAGACCACATTGGATAATGTATAACAAGTCCAAGAAAGAATCAAATCGATATCGCAGGCCCCATTGCTATTTTTTGCTCCGGCTGGGGACGTCAGGCAATCTTCGGCAACTCGGGCCGCGTGGACAGGGCTGTGCGCACGAGTGCCTCGACCGAGGCGCGCCGCTCGCCAGCCAACGGAAGCCGAGGAGCGCGCACGCGGTCGTTGGAGCCGATGACCAGCGCCTCCACCAGCTTGATGTTCTGCACCAGATAGGTTGACACGTCCAGGTCCAGCAGCGGGCGGAACCAGCGGTAGATGGCCAACGCCTCCGGGTAACGTCCGGCCTTGATCAGCCGGTAGATCGCTACGGTTTCCCTGGGAAAGGCCACCACCAGTCCCGCCACCCAGCCCACGGCGCCGGCGGTCAACGCCTCGAAGGCAAGGTTGTCTACGCCAGTGAACACGGCGTAGCGGCTGCCCAAACAGTTGATGATCTCGGTCGTGCGCCGGATGTCATCGCTCGACTCCTTGACGGCGACAAAGCGCTTGTCGTCGGCCAGTTCGATCAGCATGTCGGTTGTCACGTCCACCCGGTAGGCCATGCGGTTCGAGTAAATCATTACCGGAAGATCGCCCGCGGCAGCGATTGCACGCAGGCTCACGATGGCTTCCCGGCGGTCGGCGTGGTAAATCGTGCTCGGCACCACCATCAGGCCGTCGGCCCCCGCGCGGGCGGCCTTCTCGGCCAGCGCGCAGGCGTCGCGGGTCGCCGCCTCGGCCACGGTCATGATCGCGGGCTTGTTGCCGGTGACTTCCTTGACCGCTTTCAGCATTGCAATGCGCTCGTCATGCGAGAGCATGGGACCTTCGGCCAGCGAGCCGCAAGCGATCAGCCCGTCGCAGCCAGCGTCCATCTGCAGTTCGAAACAGCGCTGCATCTCCTTGAAATCGAGTTCACCGGCCTCGGTGAACTTGCTGGTGACCGCTGGAATGACGCCTTGCCACATGTGGTGTCCTTATGTGTGATTGAAAAAGCTGCCGGATCGGCGGGAATCGTTGCCAAGGATATTACTGTATATTGGATCCATGATGCAATGCGCTAGGCTATCGAGCCGAACCGGGACCTTCCCGGACACAAAGACTGAACCCCAGCCGAGGTGCCTATGAAGATCGTCAAAGTCGACGCGAGCGCAGCGCCATCCGCCGCGGACGTGGTCTTCGAGAGCATCCGCCGGGCCGTGATTACGGGCGATCTTCCCGACGGCCACGCGCTGCGACAGGAGGAACTGGCGCGCCACTTCAACACCAGCCGCATCCCCGTACGCGAGGCCCTCACGCGGCTCGAGCAGCACGGGCTGGTGCAGATCAAGCGGCACCACGGCTACACCGTCGCGGGCCAGACACGTGAACAAATCGGGGAGATCTGCCGCTTCCGCGCGCTGTTGGAAGCCGAAATAGTGGCTCAGGCAGTGGCTCGGATGTCCGATGCAGCGCTGGCCCAGGCAAAACGGTGCTGCGAGGCCTTCGCCAGGGAACGCGATCCGGTACGTTGGGGCGATCTCAATCGCGATTTCCACTACACCCTGTACCGCGAGTCGAATATGCCGTACCACGTGGAGGCGGTCTACAACGCGCTCGAAAAGACCGAGCGTTATCTGGTGGACCAGTTGCGGATCGCCCATAGCATGACGCGGGCTCGTGCCGAACACAAGGCGATCCTGGAGGCCTGTATCGCGCGCGACGCGAAGACGGCCGCGCGCCTGACGCGCGAGCATATCCTGGGTGCGTACGAACGCTTTGCCGAGTACCGGGACAAACACCCGCAAGCGTTGAAGCCCCGAGCCGACGCATCTGCTGCCAGTTAAATCGCGTGGCGCGTGGCCTTGCTGCAAAACACTTGCCCCATCGGTCGGAAAATCGACGCTCCTACCACTCTCGTGTGAATCGCGTAAATAGCGCTCGGACACGCGTGCTTGTCGTGCTGAGGCTCTGGTCCTGTGAAAAGTCAAAATGTCTTGCTTGCGCGCCATGTTAGGGCTGCAACTTGCTGCAATGGGCGAAGGCGCAAGCAGCCCGGTGGGCGGGAAAACCGGCTTCTCCGAGGGAACACCGGGTGCGAGCCCAGCAAAAAAAACAACACGCAAGAGCGAAAAAGATCAGTTTTCGCTTGGAAACACGATTTTTCTCCAGTAGCATCCGCAGTGCCAGGGGAGAAGCAGTTCTTCGCTGGTGATTAATCAACTTCAAGAAGGACAATTCAATCATGGCAACTGCGAAAAAACCCCCGGCCAAAAAGGCCCCCGCAAAGAAAGCTGCACCCGCAAAGAAAGCAGCTCCGGCAAAGAAAGTAGCAGCGAAGAAAGCTGCTCCGGCGAAAAAGGCAGCACCTGCGAAAAAAGCAGCTCCCGCCAAGAAGGCTCCTGCCGCAAAGAAGGCTCCCGCCAAAAAGCGCGCCGTCAATGCCGCCTTCATGAAGGCCCTGACGCCCAGCTCCGCTCTGGCCGCTGTAGTGGGTGCAACCCCGCTGCCGCGTACCGAAGTGGTCAGCAAGCTGTGGACCTACATCAAGAAAAACAAGTTGCAGGACGCGGTCAACAAACGCATGATCAACGCCGACGCCAAGCTGAAGGAAATCTTCGGCAAGGTGCAGGTCTCGATGTTTGAAATGGCCGGCCTGATCGGCAAGCATCTCAAGTAAACGGATCACGCCCGTTACTGCCAAGGCCGACGCAAGTCGGCCTTTTTTTCGCCCGCATCGCGGTTGGCCGTCAAGCGCCTGAACATCCGGTTTATACGTCGCCGTTCGGCCCCGCTGGAAGAGCGTGAGCGAGGCGTGGGGCGAGGGGCGCCCCGGCCTCAAATGGCCGGCGCGGAGGCTCAGCCGATGGAGCGACGCGGTATCCGTCGCGCCCTGAGCCCTTTGCCGCGTACAAGGCCGCGTCCGCGCGCGCGATCAGTTCGCCTGGTGTCATTGCGTCGCCTTCGAACAGGGCAACACCGATACTCGTCGTGACCATGCGCGTCTTGCCGTCAATAAAGAAGTCTCCGCGCACCGCAAGCACGATCTTGCGAGCCACATGCTCGGCTTGGGCGGCGGCGGCGTCGAGGATGATCACGAACTCGTCCCCCGCGAGGCGCGCGACGGTATCGGTCACTCGCACGGTGTCCACCAATCGGCGCGCGAACTCCTTCAGCACCGCATCGCCCGCGGCGTGGCCGAGCGAGTCATTGATGGTCTTGAAGCGATCGATGTCGAGGAACAACAACGCAATCGGTTGGTGCGCGCGGCGCGTGCGGGCCATGGCTTCGGCCAGGCGCTCGTCGAACTGGCGGCGGTTCGGCAAACCGGTAAGCGGATCGAAACGGGCCAGCCGTATCAGTTCGGCTTCGTTGCGCTTGATCTCCGTAACGTCGGTAACCAGCGCATACAGACCGAGCGTCACTCCGTCTTCCTGGTGCGGCAAATACAAGGCGTGCACGTGCCGGTCTTCGCCGGTCAATTGCATCACCTGATCGAACTCGACTCTTTCGCCCGCCAGCGCACGCTCGATGAACGGGCGGCGTTGCGCGTAAAGTTCCTCACCGAGCGCATCGGCCACCAACTGCCCCTGCACGCGCGAAACCGGGCTGCCGAACCATTGCTCGAAAGTCGCGTTGCAGAATTGGTAGCGGCTCTCCCGGTCGATGTACGCAATCAGCACCGGCAGGTTGTCGGTGAGCGTGCGCAGGCGCCGCTCGCTCGCGGCCTGTTGCATCTGGCTCTCCTTGCGCTCGGTGATGTCGAATGAAATACCGTAGAAACCGCGCACCTTGCCGTCGTCGTCGAAATCCGGTATGTAGCTCGACTGATAGTGGCGCGCCGCTCCTGCCACCACGAGCTGGCTCTCGAACGTGGTCTTTTCACCCCGCAATGCGGCACGGGTGTACGGCGCGAATTCGGCGTACAGCTTGCCGCCGCAGACCTCGCGCATAGACTTGCCCGTCATGGCATCGGAGCGAAGGCCGAGCACGCGTTCAATGTAGGCGCTGACGAAGGTATAACGCTCGTCCGCGTCGAACTGCGTGATCAACGCCGGCATGTTGTCGGCAATGGCGCGCAAGCGCTGTTCAGACCGGTGCAGTTCGGCGCTACGCTGGCCCAGCGCTGCTGTCATCGCATCGAAGCGGCGCGACACATGACCCAATTCATCGCGCACCGTGCTCGCGCAACGGGCCGTGAGGTCGCCACGCTCGACCGCCACAGCCGCTTTTTCCAGCACCGACAGCGGGCGCAGGACACGGCGCCAGACGACGATTGGCTGCGCCAGCGTAGTGCCAAAGAGCAGCAGCAGCGCGCCGCCTGCTCCGATGCGCAGCCAACGTCTTGCCGCCTGTTCGGCAGCCGCCGCTTCGCGCGACCAGCGATAGGCAGCGTCGGCCAAGGCCTGCGTGCGGGCGAGCAGTTGATCGACCATCAGATCGCGACTGCGTTGCGTAAGCAGCCCGGCCGGCTGGGCATTCAGATCGATCAAGCGGCGAAAAAGTGTCGGCAACTCGGCCGCCGAAGTGCGCAGCGCCAGCCGCGCGGTGCTTGTTTCGCCCGATTGCACCGGCGCCGAAAGCGTGGCGGCCAAGGCCTCGTGCTGCTGCTGCCACTGATCTACCACGCGGGGCTCTGAGTGCAAGGCGTATTCATTCGTCAACGCGACCAGGCCAGCGATCAGGCGCGAGCTAACTTGCACCTGCTCCTGCTCGGCATCGCCCGCGATCGAGCGAGCGGCGCCGATCCACAGCAACACGGTGCAACCGACCGTGGCCGCGACGGCAAGCGCGGCGAACACCAGTACGCGGGTGCGAATCTGCATTGCTTCAGCGCGCCAGACCGACCGCGTTGGCGTTCACCGCCCGCAACGGCGGCGCATGGAGATAGCGGAGGTAGTTGGGAACCGTCTTGCCCGCCACCCAGCCCTCGCGAATCGCCCACCGCGCTTCGCTCTCCAGGGTCTTGACCAGGCCCTGATCGAGCGCGAGCTGGAAACGCAGCTCGGGCCATACCCAATCGATGAATCGTTGATCGACGCCCAGCCGCTTGCGCAGGATGACCTGCGACTCGCGCGGATTGCGCCGGATGAAGTCCTCGGATCGGGCAACCACACGCAGCAGTTTCACCAGCTCGGCGTCGCGGGCGCCGGCCAGACGCCGGTGCGCAACCAGGTTAAAGCTCAAGGTATAGACACCGGGGTTGGGCAACACCACAGCGTCGCCCTTCAGCGCGCTTATGGTGTCGAAAGCGAACGGCTCCCAGACCGCCACTGCCGCTACCTTGCCGGCCTGCATCGCGGCGGCCATTGCATCGGGCGCGAGCCCGACCTGATCTACCGAGCGAGGGTCGATGCCATGCCACAGCAGATACGAGTCAAGAAAGAACTGGCTCGACGAGCCGCGCACCACACCCACTTTTCGGCCCTGCAAGTGGCCCGGGAGCATGGTGCCCGCGCTCTTGCGTCCAACCAGCTTGGTGTCGTCCGAGCTGGTTGCGAAGGTGCCGATAACGACGTAGTCGTCGCGCTCGAAACTACGGAACATGACCGCCGTGTCGCCTGCGGTTGCGATGTCGGCGCTGCCTTCGAGTACGCGCTGAAGGCAGATGTTCCCGCCGAGGCAGTCGACGATTTTCGGCTCCAGGCCCTCGTCGCTGAAGTAGCCCTCGGCCTGCGCCACGTACAGCGGCAACGACAGCGGCGTGCGGGATACGGCGAGGGTGAGCTCGGTTGCCAATACCGGCAGCGCTGCGACGAGCCAGCATGACACCAGGAGCTTCAGCGTAAAAAGCGCGCGACGGTACAACGCAACGGGGAAACGGTAGCGCATCATTCGAGTCCTTTTGGGGCTGGTCTGCATCGGAAATACCCGATGGTCTTACACCAGTGATTGTTGAGATCGCCGAGGACGGATGGCAGATACCGCGTTGGCGCGAGGTGCGCTTCGCCGTCGCGTCGAGGTACGCTGCCATTGCCTGCCTCGCAGGCGGACTGTAGCAGGGGCTGGGAGCGCCGGGGCCAGGCTTGCATAGGGGTTTGTCCGGGGTAAACCGGCACCCAGGCCGGACTTGATTCCGGCCTTGGCTGGTTAGAATTAAAGTGCGCCAACCCTGCTGATCGAGCCGGTTATTACCAGAACAACTGGTACCGGCCTGCCCTCCTTAAACATCCACCTTGCTACGTTTTATTCTTACCCGCCTGAGCCTGGTTATCCCCACGTTTATCGGGATGACGTTGCTGGTTTTCTTTCTGATCCGGCTGGTGCCGGGCGATCCGATTGAAACCCTGGCGGGCGAGCGCGGCATCGACGCCACGCGCCATGCGGCGCTGCTCAAGGAATACGGCCTGGACCGTCCCATCATGGTGCAGTACGGCATCTATATCGGACGTGTGTTGCATGGTGACCTGGGCAAGTCCATCGTGACGCGGGCGCCGGTGATGCAGGAGTTCACGGCGTTGTTTCCAGCCACGATAGAGCTTGGAGTCTGCGCGATTTTGTTCGCGCTGATGATTGGCATTCCCGCCGGCATTCTGGCCGCCGTCAAACGCAACTCGATCTTCGACCATGGCGTGATGGGCGTCTCGTTATCCGGGTATTCGATGCCGAT
Organism: Betaproteobacteria bacterium; assembly: GCA_025360705.1. GTDB lineage: Bacteria > Pseudomonadota > Gammaproteobacteria > Burkholderiales > Burkholderiaceae_C > CAISIP01. Next base: position 10,261 of record JANYBQ010000210.1, read on the forward strand.
CTTCTGGTGGGGCCTGCTGCTGATCCTGCTGTTCTCGGTTCAACTCGATCTGACTCCGGTTTCGGGCCGGATCGACGTCAAATACTTTATCGAACCCACCACCGGTTTTCTGCTGATCGACTCGTGGATGTCCGACGAAGACGGTGCGTTCCGATCTGCCGTATCGCATTTGATTCTGCCCATGGTCGTGCTCGGCACCCAGCCGCTGGCGGTGATCGCCCGCATGACGCGTTCGGCCATGCTCGAAGTGCTGGGCGAGGACTACATCCGCACCGCGCGCGCCAAGGGTTTGTCGAACCTGCGCGTCGTGTCGCTGCACGCGCTGCGCAACGCGCTGATACCCGTGGTGACCGTGATCGGTCTGCAGATCGGCGTGTTGTTTACCGGCGCCTTGTTGACCGAAACCATCTTCTCCTGGCCGGGCGTCGGCAA
>JANYBQ010000234.1 GCA_025360705.1 Betaproteobacteria bacterium
CGAACAACGCGCCCGACGCCATGGCCGGCATGATGGCCTGCAAGGTGACGCGCCAGAACGCCGCGCCCGGCGTTGCGCCACAGGCCGCCGCGGCCCGGGCCAGGTTGGGGTCCAGCATCTCCAGCGCGGTGAGCACCGGCACCACGACAAAAGGAACCGCGATCACGGTGTGCGCAATGATCAGCCCGGTGAAGGTACTGGTCAGCGACAGGGGCGCCAGGAAAAAATAGGATGCGACCGCGATCAGAATCACCGGCACGATCATCGGCGACAACACCGCCAGCTTGAGCAGGCCGCTCCACCAGGTCCTGTGCCGCATCAAGCCAAGCGAGGCCAGCGTTCCGAGCAGCACCGATAGCACCGTGGCGGCAGTGCCAACAAACAACGAGACGCCCAGCGCGTGTAGCCATTTGCCGCCGCCCAGCACTTCCCGGTACCAACGTAACGACAGGCCGGGCAGCGGATAGGTCAGGAAAGATCCGCTGGAGAACGACAGCGGAATGATGGCCGCGATAGGCGCCAGCAGGAACAGCAGCACACCGGCACACAACAACCAGTAGAGCAATTTCCAGGGATTCATGCCGGCTTCAGGTGCATCAACCCATTGCCAGCGCACGGCCGCCCGAGAGCTTGTGCGCCAGCGTATACAGGGCCACGGTTGTCACGAGCATCAGCAGGCCCAAGGCCGAGGCCAGACCCCAGTTGCCGGTCTCGGTGGTGTAGGTATAGACAAAATACGACAACATCTGGTCGGAGCCCCCGCCCACCAGCGCAGGGGTGATGTAGTAACCCATCGCCAGAATGAACACCATCAGCGAGCCCGCGACGACACCAGGCGCCGCCATCACCAGGTAGACCCTGAAAAACGCAGTTACCGGCCGGGCGCCCAGGCTGGCCGCGGCCCGCATGTAGTGGGGCGGAATGCCCTTGAGCACACCGTACAGCGGCAGGATCATGAACGGCAGTAACACATGGGTCATGGCGATCAGCACGCCGGTGCGGTTGTAGATCAGCGTCAACGGCTCGGCGATCGCACCGAGCCGCATCAAAAGGCTGTTGACTATGCCTTCGCGTTGCAGCACCACCACCCACGCGGCGGTGCGCACCAGCAGCGAAGTCCAGAACGGCAACAGCACAAGAATCATGAGCCAGTCGGAGATTTTTTCCGGCACCTGGGTCAATAGCAAGGCCACCGGAAAACCGAGCAGCAGACACAAAATCATGACGCTTGCGCTGATGCCCAAAGTACGCAGCAACACATCGATGTAGATGCGATTGACCTGCGACACATGTTCTATCCGGCCTTGCACGTTACGCGCCAGATCGAGCGCGGCCAGCAGGTAATACTCCGACACCGGGCCATGTGCGCGCTGCACGGCTGCAAAAAAAGCGGGGCTGGCCAAAGTCGGGTCAACCGCCGCAAAAAATTCCGGTCCAAAAACCGTCTCGGCCGGCGCCGAGGAGACCTCGCGCGCGGCGCGCATCAGGGTGCTGCGCACGCCGTTGACTTCGTAATTGAGCCGCCGAGCCGCATCGGCCAGCGTGCTGGCCGCGCGGGCCTCGCCGAGGTCCGTGGCAAAACCCGCGAAGACCGCGGCAGGCAATACCTGCCCGGGCTGCCAGCCCTGCAACACGGAGAGCGTTCTCGGCAATGCGCGGGGCACTTCAGCCTCGCGCACCGCCAATGACAGCAACCAGATCAGAGGCGCAACAAAAAAGACCAGCAAAAAAAGCGCCAACGGCAGCAACAAGGCGGCTCGTTGGCGCGTCAGCATGGCTGTAGGGTGTAGCGCCGAGGCTTAGTGCAGGATTACTTCGTACCTGACCACTTGGTCCAGCGTTCGGCCAATTTGTCGCCGTTGTCGATCCAGAACTTCACGTCCTCTGCAAACGCGACTTTCAGGTTGTCCGGCGCGGTCGGCAAATCACCTACCAAGGATTTGTCGATCAGCGGCGCAGCGGCGGCCGCTGTAACGCCGTAACGCACGTACTTGGGCAACTTGGCCTGGTTGTCCGGACGTCCCATGAACTCGACCAGCTTCTCGGCGTTGGCCTTTTGCGGCGTGCCTTTCATGATGACCCAGCTGTCCATCGTGTAGGGCGTGTCTTTCCAGACCATCTTGAAGTTCTTCTTGTCTTTTTCGTTCGCGGAGGTGATGCGGCCGTTGTAGGCGGACGTCATGACCACGTCGCCGGCTGCCAGCATCTGGGGCGGCTGCGCGCCGCTTTTCCAGAACACCAGGTCGGGTTTGATGGTGTCGAGTTTCTTGAACGCGCGCTCTATGCCTTCAGGCGTGCGCAGCACCTTGTAAACGTCCTTGGAGGGCACGCCGTCAGCGATCAGCGCCACTTCCAGGTTCCACTTGGCGCCGTTGCGCAGCGAGCGTTTGCCGGGGATCTTCTTGGTGTCGAAAAAGTCTACCCAGCCATTGGGCGCGGTCTTGAGCTTGTCGCCGTCATACGCAATCACCAGGTTGTAGATGATGGCGCCGACGCCGCAGGCGTGTACGGTGCCCGGCAGGTACCGCGCGGCGCCGCCGATCTTGCTGACATCGAGCTTCTCGTAGAGGCCCTCATCGCAGCCCACTTCCAGCTCATCGGCCTCGACCTGGACCACGTCCCAGGTGTTGTTGCCGCCTTTTATCTTGGTCCGCAACACGCCCAGTCCGCCATCCCAGGCCTCGTCGGTGAGCTTGGTGCCGGCCGCATTGAACGGTTTGAAGTAGACCTCTTTCTGGCCGTCCTGATAAGCGCCGCCCCACGACACCACATTCAGATCGCGCGTCTGCGCCTGTGTTTGCAGCCCCAGACAAGCCAGTGCAACACTCCCTGCGATAGCCAAAATACGTCTCTTCATACCGGTTCTCCTTGGTTGTAAATAAATCAAAACACCCACGCATCCTGAGGCCGAAACCCAAGACACAGATTCTGTCCCACCGACAGCCCGGGCGGCAATACGCCGGGGCTGATTTTTGCGAACCATCGCGGCTCCTCGTGTCCACCGTGACCGCCAGCACCTGGCAGCCGCGCCAACAGGCGCCAGTGATCCCCCTGCTGGATCAGGTCGATCAAAGTAACGTCCAGACAGTTGTGCCCGACCGGCACACCGCCTTGTGCCGCGACCTGCAAAAATTCGGGTCGCACGCACAAGGTCGCTGAAGAATCCCCCGCGAGTTTCTGGCGGTCGCCACAACGGCCTTGCAGGCTTTGCCCACCGGCGGTTCTAAGCCTTATCAGTTCCCCGGCCGGTCTGCTGTCAGGCTCCAGGCTGCCCTGGATCATGTTGTTGTCGCCCAGGAAACTCGCGACGAACGGGTTCACGGGTGCGTCGTACAAGGTCTGCGGCGAGGCAAGTTGTTCGATGCGTCCCTGGTTGAACACCGCAACGCGGTCCGATAGCGTCATGGCCTCCGACTGGTCGTGCGTGACAAACACCATGGTGACGCCGAGCTCGCGATGCAGGCGGCGGATTTCAAGCTGCATTTCCTCGCGCAGTTTCTTATCCAGGGCCGACAGCGGTTCATCCATCAAAACCAGCCGGGGTTCGAACACCAGCGCACGTGCCAGCGCCACACGCTGCTGCTGGCCACCTGAAAGCTGATTCGGCTTGCGCTGCGCGAAGCTCTGTAGGTGTACCTTGTCCAGCGCCGCCGCTACTTTGCCTGCAATTGCCGCGGCCGGCACCTTGCGCACGGACAGGGGAAACGCCACGTTCTGCGCCACCGTCATGTGGGGAAACAGCGAATAACTCTGGAACACCACGCCCATATTGCGCTGGTGGGGTGGCAGGGACCCAATCGATGCACCATCGAGACGGATGGTTCCGGAGCTCGGTGCCTCGAACCCGGCCAGCAGCATTAGGGTCGATGTCTTGCCGGAGCCGGACGGGCCCAGCAAGGTCAGGAACTCACCCGCCTGGATATGCAGGTTCAGGTCGTCCACCGCAGCGCTGCTACTTCCCGGATAACGCTTGAAGACGTGTTCGAATTCGATCAACGCCATGATGTCTCCGCTGGGCCAATACGCGCCATTGCAAACGCAGCGATGGGCGTCAGTCCGCCGCTCCGCGCCAGCTTTCGACCCAGGCCTGCGTGTCGGCCAGGGCCATGTTGGCGCGCTGCAGCATGCTGTCGATTTCGGCTTCCGAAATGATCAAAGGCGGTGAAAACGCAATCACGTCACCCGCCAGCACACGCACGATAAGTCCGTGCGCCTGGGCCCGGCTGACAAAATGCGCACCGACGCCACGTTTGGGGTCGAACGGCTTTCGGGTTGAGGGATCGGCCGCGAGTTCGATGGCGCCGATAAGCCCCATTCCGCGGACGTCCCCGACCAGTGGGTGGCCTTTGAGTTTTTGCAGTCCTTGCTGCAGCCTTGGCCCGACCTTCTGAACGTTGCCGATGACGTTGTCGGCTTCGTAAATGCGCAGTGTTTCAAGCGCAACGGCGCACGCCAAAGGATGACCGCTGTAGGTATAGCCATGGCCGAAGACGCCCACCGCCGCGCTGGTGTCGGCGATTGCCTGGTACATCTCATCGGTGAGGTAAAGCGCCGACATCGGCACATAGGCAGAAGTCAGCATTTTGGCCACCGTGATCATGTCCGGCTTCAGGTCGAATATCTGGGAGCCGAACGCCTGCCCCAGACGGCCAAAACCGGTAATCACCTCATCGGCGATAAACAGGATGTCGTATTTTTTTAGGATCGCCTGGACCTTCGCAAAATATCCCGGTGGTGGAATGATGACGCCGCCGGCGCCTTGCACCGGTTCGGCGATAAACGCTGCCACGGTATCGGGGCCTTCACGCAAGATGGTGTCTTCCAGTTCTTTCGCGAGGCGGTCCACGAACTGCGACTCGGTCTCGCCGGGCAGTCCGAACTGGTACAGATGCGGGCAACTGACGCGAATCACATCGGGCAGGGGCAAGTCGAAATGCTGGTGCATCGTGGCCAGCCCGGACAAAGATGCCGCCGCGAGTGTCACGCCGTGGTAACCCTTGTTGCGCGCGATGATCTTTTTCTTCAGCGGCCGGCCCTTGGCGTTGTTGTAGTACCGCACTAGCTTGAAAGCGGTGTCGTTCGATTCCGAGCCCGAGTTGGCGAACAGCACCCGCGCCATCGGCACCGGTGCCCACTTGATCATGGCCTCGACCAGGGCCGCCACCGGGCCGGGAACCTTGCCCGAGAACGAGTGGTAATACGGAAGCGTGGTGAGCTGGCGATACGCCACATCGGCCAGGCGCCGTTCCGAGAAGCCGAGCGATGCGCACCACAGACCCGCCATGCCTTCGATGTAAGCCTTGCCGTGTTCATCGAAAACCTGCACGCCTTCGCCGCGTACGATGACCAGCGGACCGTCTTTTTCAAGCTGGCGCAACTGGGTATAGGGGTGCAGATGGTGTTTGACGTCGCTGCGGCCCGCCGGTGAAATTTCCGTCTTCTGAGCGCTCATGATTTTCCCTTTTTACGCGTTGTCTGGCGCCGGCTTGGTTCGGCCTTGCCGCGCGTTGGTCTCTTAACAATGAAGTGTAATAGGGCCGGTAACCACAAGGAGCGCCACAAGCAATGTCGGAACAAAAAACCGTGATTGTGACCGGCGCCAGTCGGGGTATTGGCCATGCGGTGGCCCAGCGTTTTCGCAACCTGGGCTGGCGCGTCATCACGGTGTCGCGCCGGCCGCTGCCGGCCCAATGCCCCTGGAAGGCGGAGCCCAACACCCATATCCAGCTCGACTTGTCGGACCTAGACGAAATCAGCAAAACGGTCGATGCCCTGCGTCCCTTGATCGGCGGCTCGAAGCTGCATGCGCTGGTGAACAACGCGGGTATTTCGCCCAAGGGGCCGATGGGCGAGCGCGTCAATTCGCTCACCACCGACATCAAGGTCTGGCAGGAGATGTACAACACCAATTTCTATGCGCCGCTGATCCTGACACGCGGGTTTGCACAGGAACTGTCCAACGCCCGAGGCTCGGTGGTCAACCTGTGTTCGATCGCCGGTTACCGGGTGCACCCGTTTGCCGGTGCGGCCTATGCCACGTCGAAAGCCGCGCTGGCGGCGTTGACCCGCGAAATGGCGGCCGACATGGCGCCGATGGGTGTGCGCGTGAACGCCATCGCGCCGGGCGAAATCAATACCTCGATTCTTTCGCCAGGGACCTCCAAAATCGTGGAAAACGACATTCCGATGCACCGCCTGGGCGAGGTCGATGAAGTCGCCGACCTGGTGGAGTTTTTATGCAGCGGCAAGTCTTCCTACATTACCGGCGCCGAGATCGCGATCGACGGCGGACAGCGGGTGTGAGGTTTTGGCCATCCGCGCGCAACACGCTGAACGTCGTGCCGGTCCAAATGCCGGCGCAAATGGGCTCCGATATTTTCCCAATCGATGCCAACCACAAAACGCCGCTGACAATAGCTGATGGCCTGGGGCGGAATCGCATTTACCGGGTTGTCTCCGGATTGCCCGACTTGAACGCCAGGATCTCGAGGTTGTTCCCGCCCAGCACACGTTCGAGCGGTGACAGGCCCGGCTCCCCCCAAGTTTGATCCACCACCGGGTCGCCGGGCGCATCGCCACTTTCCAGGCCGTCCAATGTGCGCCGCACCACGGCGGTAATCGGGGGCGGGCGCAACTCCCGTACCGGGATACTCCCGCGTGCATCGACCATGCTCGCCAGAGCGTGGGACAGTACGACGGCGGGGGTGCGCAACAGACCGCCCCAGTTGCCCGAGTGGCGCGCGCCCTCGCGCAAATTCAGTAACAGGTCGAAATTGACCGCCCCGCGCGAGCCCAGAAACACGGTCGGCTGCGCATACCTCGTCCAGCCCGGGCGAGCCAGTCTCTAGGCACATCTCGATCAGGAACTTGGCGTTGAAACCCAAACGCCCGCTGTGCGCCGACAGCACGCTTTTCAGAGTTGCCAAGTGGATGCTGCGCTGGCCCTGGTTGCGCTGTCCAGCGCCAGCACGGCACTCAATGCGTCGTTGCTCAAGACCTCCCACGCCTGTGCATGGGCGTTGCCATGCAAGGTATGTGGCGCGGCGTCCGGATGGGTGTGCGAGGTCTGGTTGCGAGCTTCGACCATTTTCATCCAGTCGTCGCCGCTCTCAACCATGCCATTTCTAAACGCCGCGCGGCTTGCATCCCTGGAGCCGACCGGCCAGCAATGCCCTGATGCTCCAGGTTGGACAGCTCTGGAGTCCACCAGTTTCACCGCGTCCACGAAGGTTTTGAAAGGCTTTGCGGTAGTTGCTGAATCTTTGTTTCCAGCGAATATCCTGCGTCATATGGCCTTATTTCTGTCTAAAGTTTTTACATCGGTGTTACAGCAATTGTGCGCTGGTTCAGCAAGTAGGATTTCTCCCGCTAATGGCATTCAGCCAGGCTTTAAATCAGGCGTCCGCAATTTTGGCTTGGGGGCCGACAGCAACAACTCTTGCACTTGCTTACCCGGCTTTCTTTCAAACCCTTGAAACCAATTGCGAACTGCGGCGTTGAGATTGAGAAACCAGAACGAGGGGATATGCGATGGATATTGAGGCAACCACTGAAGTGGAGGTAAGGACATGGGCGCCAACCGAGGCGGGTCCGCCAATTGGCATTGCTCCTTTAGTTGCAATTCCAGGCATCGCCACCGGTCTTGTGGCCTGCGGAGGCGGTGGCGGGGATTCGACACCCTCCCCACCACCGGTTGCTGCGCCACCGACCACGGTACAAGCCGCCCGTTTTTTAGCCCAGGCGTCGATGGGCGCGAGCCGCGCGCAAATGGACCGCGTTGTGGCGCTGGGTTACGCCGGCTGGCTGGACGAACAGTTTGCGTTGCCAGCCTCAGGCACACGCTGGGACTGGCTGGTCGCGCAGGGTTATGCCGACATTTCGCACAAAAACGACGAGTCCGGCTTCGACGCAGCGGCCTGGAACAAGTTGCTGAATGCCCCCGACACACTGCGCCAACGTATCACGCTGGCACTGTCCGAGATCTTTGTCACGGCGATTGATGGCCTGGTAGGCGGAGGGTGGCGGCAGTTCGCCGCTGGGGCCTATTTGGACTTGCTCGAGGCCAACGCTTTTGGCAACCATCGTACGTTGTTGCAACAGATTTCGCTGAGTGCACCGATGGGCGAGTTCCTGACTTTTCGCGGCAGTGCCAAGGCGAACCTGACCAGTGGTGCGCTCCCCGACGAAAACTACGCGCGCGAGTCGATGCAGCTATTCACCATCGGCCTGTTGCTGATTAATCTTGACGGCACGCCACAACTCGCCGCGGGGAGCACCACCGATACCTACGGTCAGGGCGACATCACGGGCCTGGCACGTGTGTTCACGGGCTGGGACTTCGATCTGGCGGGGCTGACCGGCACCGCCGCGACGGCCACGCCTGACTTCATGCGCCGGGCGATGGTGCAAGTGGCCAGCCGTTACGAGACCGGGGCAAAGACCTTCCTGGGCACCACCATTGCAGCCGGCACCGCCGCGGCACCCGGCCTTACGCAGGCTTTGGACACGATCTTCGCGCACCCCAACGTCGCGCCGTTCTTCAGCCGCCAGTTGATCCAACGCCTGGTCACGAGCAACCCGAGCCCGGCCTATGTGGCGCGGCTGGCCGCCGTCTTCAACAACGACGGCACCGGTGTCAAGGGCAACCTGCGCGCGGTGGTGCGGGCCCTGCTGCTCGACAGCGAGGCACGTAGCGACCCTGTCGCGGCCAGCACGTCATTCGGCAAACTGCGCGAACCGATGCTACGCTTCGTAGCGTGGGCTCGCGCCTACGGGGCCGTGTCACCGAGCGGTGCCTGGGCCGTCGGCAACACCTCCGACCCGGCTACAGGACTGGGTCAAAGCCCGCTGCGTTCTCCCTCGGTGTTCAATTTCTTCAGGCCCGGTTATGTACCGCCCAACAGCGCGCTGAGCAATGCGGCGCTGCAGGCGCCCGAGTTCCAGATCGCCAACGAGTCATCGGTAGTCGGTTACCTCAACTTCATGCAGCGCGCGGTAGCCGGCCGTGTCGGCGACATCACCCCCGACTACAGCGGCCTGCTTGTGCTGGCCGACAACGCACCCGCGCTGGTCAGCGAGATCAACCTGGTGCTGGCCGCGAACCAGCTCGGTGTGACCACCACCACTGCGCTGGCCTCCGCCGTCCAGAGCATGCCGGCGGGCACCGACGCCAGCCGGCGTAACCGCATCAACGCGGCATTGCTGCTGGTGTTGGCCGCGCCCGAGTTCATCGTCCAGAAATAAGGGCCACTCCATGACAACCGCCACCTCACGCCGCGCCTTTTTGCAACGTGCCTCCATGTTGTCGCTGGCCGGCGCCGCCGCCCCGTGGGCGCTTAACCTGGCCGCGCTGGGCGAAGCCGCCGCGGCAACCGCAACCGACTACAAAGCCCTGGTCTGCGTTTTCCTGTATGGCGGCAACGACTACGGCAACACGCTAATTCCGTACGACAACACCCGTTATGCGCTCTACCAGGGCATGCGCCCGACGCTGGCGTACGCGCAAAGCGACCTGACAGCCACGCTGCTGACGCCGAACGTCGCACTGACGGGTGGCATCCAGTACGCGCTGGCGCCCCAACTCGCGCCCCTGTTGCCACTGTTCAACAGCAACAAGCTGGCGGTGATGCTCAACGTAGGCACGCTGGTGCAACCGACCACCAAGGCGCAGTACACGGCGAAGTCGGTCCCGCTTCCGCCCAAACTGTTTTCCCACAATGACCAGCAATCGGTGTGGCAATCGTCGTCGCCCGAGGGCGCGGCCTCGGGCTGGGGCGGGCGCATGGGCGACCTGTTTCAGGCCGGCAATGGCAACGCCACCTTCACCTGCGTCAATGTGTCGGGCAATGCCGTTTACCTTTCGGGCCACAGCGCGGTGCAGTACCAGGTCTCATCCAGCGGCCCGGTGGCCCTAAATGGGGTCAAGAACCCGCTGTTCGGCTCGACCGCCTGTTCGGCCGCGCTGCGCACACTGGTCACCACGCCAAGTAGCCACCTGTTCGAGAACGAATACACACGCGTGATGTCGCGCTCGCTTACGGCCGGGGACGCGCTCAGCGCCACGCTGGCCGCGGGGCCCACCATCAACACCGTGTTCCCCGCCGGAAACGGCCTGGCGGACCAGCTCAAGCTGGTCGCGCGAATGATCGGCACTGCCGCCGAAGTCGGAGCCAAACGCCAGGTGTTTTTTGTCTCCATGGGCGGCTTCGACAACCACGATGGTCTGGCCACCATACACCCCGGCCTGTTGACCAGCGTGGCTACCGCCATGCAGGCGTTTTACAGCGCCACCGTCGAGCTGGGCGTGGCGAGCCAGGTCACGAGCTTTACCGCGTCGGACTTCGGCCGCACGCTGACCGCCAACGACGGCTCCGACCACGGCTGGGGCAGCATGCATTTCATGCTGGGCGGCGCGGTCAGTGGCGGGCGCTTTTACGGCAGTGCGCCGGTAGTCGCCAACGATGGCCCCGACGACGTGGGCCAGGGCCGGCTACTGCCCAGCACCTCGGTAGACCAGTATGCCGCCACTTTCGGCAAATGGATGGGCATCAGCGACACCGATTTGCTGACCGTGCTGCCCAACTTGTCTAATTGGAACGCTTCGCAGCGCACGCTCGGGTTTGTCTGAAGGCCCCCGCCACGGACGAACCGGCAACGTAGTCTGCGGTGGTCGCGCCTTACCGGCCGGCACACGCGTGGCGGCGGGTGCCGGCCCTACGGCCGTTTGCCGAACTCCGCGCTGTCGGCTGTCCAGGCCAGCGCCTGGTCACTCAACGAGAAACCCAGCCCCGGCCGGGTGGACAGATGCATACGCCCACCGCGCAGATCGAGGCGTTCGTTGAACATCGGCTCCAGCCACTCGAAGTGTTCCAGCCAGGGTTCCTGAGGATACGCGGCTGCCAGATGCAGATGAATCTCCATCGCGAAATGCGGCGCCAGTTTGCGTCCCTTGAAGTCGGCCAGCTGCATGATCCGCAGGAAAGGCGTGATGCCGCCCACACGCGGCGCGTCGGGCTGCACGTAGTCGCTCGCGCCGGCCATGATGAGTTGTGCGTGCTCCCCAAAACTCGTGAGCATTTCACCCGTGGCAATCGGCGTATCGAGCGACGCGGCCAGCGCGGCATGGCCCTCCACGTCATAGGCATCCAGCGGTTCCTCGATCCAGGTCAGATTGAACTGTTCGAACGCGCGGCAGGCGCGTTGCGCACCGGGCCGGTCCCATTGCTGGTTGGCGTCCACCATCAAAGGGAAGCTCTCGCCGAGCAGCTTGCGCACGGCCGCGACGCGCTTTAGGTCGGTTGCGACATCGGGCTGGCCGACCTTGATCTTGATGCCGCCGATGCCGCTGGCGCGTGAGGCCTCCACATTCTTCAGCACCTGGTTCAGCGATGTGGACAGGTAGCCGCCCGAGGTGTTGTAGCACTGCACGCTGTCGCGGTGCGCGCCCAGCAGCTTTGCCAGCGGCAACCCGGCGCGTTTGGCCTTCATGTCCCATAAGGCAATGTCGAACGGCGCAATCGACTGCGAGGTCATGCCGCTGCGCCCCATCGAAGCACCGGCCCACATAAGCTTGTTCCACGACTTCGCGATGTCGTTCGGATCTTCGCCCAACAGGTTGGGCGCGATCTCTTTGGCATGGGCGTACATGCCGCGGCCACCAGCGCGTTTGGAATAACCGAAGCCTATGCCTTCATGCCCGTCGCGGCTGCGAATCTCGACAAAGATAAACGCGATTTCGGTCAACGGCTTCTGGCGCCCCGTCAGCACCTTGGCATCGCTGATGGGTTCAGCCAGCGGCAGAAAGACCAGCGAGAGCTTGATCCAGTCGATGCGGTCGGGCGTGCTGGATGCTGTTGCCGGAATGGCAGGAATGGCGGACGCGGCTTTAGGCATTGAGATGTCCTCTCGGCAAGGCGGTTCGGCCCATTGATCTGGATGAAGCGAGGTCAGTAGATATCGGGCTCGGCAACCGGCGCCGTTCCCGAGAGCAACACAAAATCGCAGCCCTGGTCCGCCTGTGTCACCTGCTGCGTGAAGATGGCTCCGTAACCACGCTGGAAACGCGGTGGTTGCGGCTTCCACAACGCACGACGACACTGAAGTTCAGCGTCGTCCACCAGTACGTCGAGCGTGCGTGCGGGAACGTCAAGGCGGATCATGTCGCCGGTCTGCACCAAGGCCAGCGGTCCGCCGATAAACGCCTCGGGCGCCACATGCAAAACACAGGCGCCGAAACTGGTGCCGCTCATGCGGCAGTCCGAGATTCTCACCATGTCGCGCACCCCTTGCGCCAACAATTTTTTGGGGATCGGAAGCTGCCCCCATTCCGGCATGCCGGGTCCACCCAGCGGGCCAGCGTTTTGCAGTACCAGTACGCTGCTGGCGTCTACGTCCAGATCCGCGTCGTCGATGTGCGCATGCAGATCTTCGTAACTCGCGAACACCAGTGCGCGGCCGGTGTGTTGCAACAACTGTGGCTCGGCGGCGGCAGGTTTGATGACCGCGCCGTCCGGACACAGATTGCCACGCAACACGGCCAGCGAACCGCCGCTGACCAGCGCTTTTTCGAGCGGCAGGATCACGTCGTCGTTGTAAACCTTGGCCCCGGCGATGTTCTGGCCCAGCGTCTGGCCGTTGACGGTAAGTGCCTCGCCATGCAGCAGATCGGGCCGTTGCCCGTACAGGCGCGCGAGCAATGCGCGCAAGCCACCCGCGTAATAAAAATCTTCCATCAGGTAAGCGCCGGCCGGCCGCAGATTGGCGATCAGCGGCGTGCCAAAGGCCAGCTGGTCGAAGCGTTCCAGCGTCAGGTCCACCCCTGCGCGGCGCGCCATCGCCACCAGGTGCACCAGCGCATTGGTGGAGCCGCCAATCGACAGCACGGCAACCACGGCGTTGTCGAAGGCCTGCGCGGTCAGCACCTTGGTTGGGCGCAGGTCTTCCCACACCATCTCGACAATGCGCCGACCGGTGGCTGTCGCCATTTGCGCATGGCGCGAATCGGGCGCGGGAATCGACGCTGCACCGGGCAAGGTCAGTCCCAACGCTTCGGCGGCACTGGTCATGGTACTGGCCGTGCCCATGGTCATGCAGTGGCCCGGGCTGCGCGCGATGCCGCTCAGCAACTCATCCCACTGCTCGCGTTTCATGACGCCGGCGCGCACTTCGTTCCAGCCCTTGAACATGTCCGAGCCCGAACCCAGCGTCTTGCCGCCCGCGTTGCCGCGCAGCATCGGGCCGGCCGGCATGAAGATCATCGGCAAGCCCATCGACGTGGCGCCCATGATCAGGCCCGGCGTCGTCTTGTCGCAACCTCCCATCAGCACCACGCCATCCACCGGATGCGAACGCAGCAGCTCTTCGGCCTCCATCGCCAACAGGTTGCGGTACAGCAGCGGGCTGGGTTTCTGGAACGGCTCGGAGATCGACATGGCCGGCATCTCGAGCGGAAAACCGCCCGATTGCCAAACGCCGCGCTTGATCTCTTCCACCCGTTGCTTGAAGTGGCTGTGGCAGGAGTTGATGTCGCTCCAGGTGTTGAGGATCGCGATGATGGGTTTGTCGGCGTAGTCGGCGCGCGCGTAACCGAGTTGCGCCATGCGCGAATGGTGGCTGAAGGTGCGCAGGCCCTCGCGACCGAACCAGCGCCACGACCGCAGGTCGCTGGGCTTTAGTCGCAAATCGCTGGCTTGCAGGCACGGGCCGGTCGCTTGTGCGGGTCGTGATTTCGGGGTATCGGCAGTCGGGGGGGTAGTGGGCATCGTGTTTATTCCGGCTGGATGGCAGCGGTCTTGATGACCCTGGTCCAGCCATCGAGTTCGCTTTTGACAAATTGCGTGTAGGCCTTCGAACCTTGGGGCGGCACCACAAAACCCACCGACTCCATGCGTTGCCGGACGGCCGGCGACACCATGGCGGCCGACAGCGCGGCTTCGAGTTTGTCGATGACCGGCTGGGGCGTGCCTTTGGGCGCCGACAGCCCGGACCATGACAGGGCCTCGAAGCCGGGGTAACCCAGTTCGGACACGGTCGGCACTTCCGGATACAGCGGATTGCGCTGTTTGCTGCTGACCGCCAGCGCGCGCAGTTTGCCCGCCTTGACGTGCTGCAAGGCCACGTCCTGGTTGATGAACATCAACTGAATCTGGCCGCCCAGCATGTCGCTCATCATCGGGCCACCGCCGCGGTACGGAATGCCGACCATGAACAACCCCTTGCAGTCCTTCGCGCCGCTTGGACAGGCGCTGACAGTTTGCTTGAGCAGCTCCATCGCCATATGGCCCGACGCCGCGAAGGTGTAGCCGTAACTGAGCTTGCCCGGATGGGCCTTTCCGTAGTCGATCAGATCCCTGAAGGTCTTGAACGACGTATCGGGATGCACCACCAGCACATTCGGCCCCGAATGGATTTGCGTGATGTGAATAAAGTCCTTCATCGAGTCGTAGCCGACCTTGGGATTGAGTCCATGGGCCACCGGCCCCATCGTGGCGATGGCCGCCGTGGCCGTGAGCAAGCCCACACCGGGTATCTGGGCCACGCGCTGCATGTCCGCATCACCCTTATATGGATGCCTCCCGGATAGCAAGAAGAATTTGCGTTGTGTTGCGAAGAAGTCGGCTGCGCCCTTATATCCGGCCTTGATTGCGTGGTCCG
>JANYBQ010000245.1 GCA_025360705.1 Betaproteobacteria bacterium
GGACGCCAGCCTCTGGTTTTTTATGAAACGCAATGATGAGCCGGTGGCCGACCTGACCGCCGATCCGGTTGTCAATCTGGTGTATGCCGATCCCGGCGCCGATAGTTATGTTTCGGTGTCCGGCAATGCGGCCGTGGTGGAGGACCTCAATAAAAAGAACCAGCTCTGGTCGAAGATGAACCAGGCATGGTTTCCGAATGGCCCCACCGATGCCAACCTGGCGCTGGTCGAGGTGAAGATCGTGCATGCCAATTATTGGGACGTGGACGACAGCAAGATCGTGCAGTTGTTCAAGATGGCGACGGCGGCGGTAACCGGCAAGCAGCCTACCCATCTTGGCGAACACGCGGAAGTACACATGCGCTAAATCGGCGAGTTGTTGGAGGCACGTTTTTTTGCATAGGCGTGCCTTGTTGATCGTTCTCCAAGGGGCGGTCATTTTGGCTGGCATCGGTAGCGGTGGCCGGCCTTTTTTACGGCTTTGGGACACCATGGGTAATTCACAATACCGGGGCCGCCGGTCGCGGCTACCATTGCTGCTGCACGCCATTGGCCGGATTGGCTGTGGGGGTCGCACCGTTTCACCAACACCGGGAGTCTGTCCGATATGCAACGCCGTCATCTATTCGTTCTCAGTCTGCTGGCTGCCGCCGGCACTGTCCTGGCACAGGGGTATCCCAACAAGGTCATCAGACTTCAGGTACCGTTTGCGCCGGGCGGTACCACCGACATCGTGGCGCGCGTGATTGCGGAGCCTCTGGGCAAAGCCCTGGGCCAAACCGTGATCGTCGAGAACAAGGCCGGTGGCGGCGGTGTTGTCGGCGCCTCCGAAACCGCGCACGCCGTGCCGGACGGTTATTCGCTTGGCGTGGCGACGGTGTCGACCACTGCGGCGAATCCGGCCATCAACCCCAGGATGCCGTACAACGCCGAGACCGATTTCACGCCGATCATCAACATCGCGGCAACGCCCAACGTAATCGCGGTCAACCCGAGCTTCCCGGCCAAAAACTACAAGGACTTCGTCACGCTGCTCAAAAAGTCGCCGGGCAAATATTCTTACGCGTCATCGGGAACCGGTGGTATTGGCCATTTGCAAACGGAACTGTGGAAAACACTGCAGGGTGTGTATGTCACGCATATTCCTTACAGTGGTGCCGGGCCGGCCTTGCGAGACACCGTGGGCGGCCAGGTCGAGATTATTTTCGACAACGTGCCTTCGTCACTGCCGCACATTCTGGGCGGACGGCTGGTGCCGCTGGCGGTGGCGGCTCCTCAGCGTTTGGCGTCGATGCCGAATGTGCCGACCTTCAAGGAACTTGGATTGGAGCCGGTCAACCGTATGGCGTATTACGGCATCGTGGGTCCCAAGGGCCTTCCCAGAGACATTGTCGACAAGGTCAACGCGGCGGCTCGCAAGGCGCTGGAAGACCCGGCGGTGCGCAAACGCATTGAAGACACCGGCTCGGTGGTTCTGGGCAACACGCCCGAGCAATTCTCAGCCCAGATGAAGGAGGAACTGGCGGTGTACAGGAAGGTGGTCGAGACTGCCAAACTCAAGCTGGAGTGACACGTACCCGTTCATGCATCCCGCCAGCAGCCAGGCAATAGACGCGTTCATTGACGCCTTGTGGCTGGAAGAAGGGCTGTCCAGAAACACGCTGGCGGCTTATCGGCGTGACATGTGCATGCTGGCCGAATGGCTGGCAAAGCAGGGTCTGCCGCTGGACGGCATGCCCGAGCACCAGCTCAATGCTTATTTTTCGGCGCGTCATGCCAGCACCAAAGCCACCTCGGCCAATCGGCGCCTGAGCGTCTTCAAGCGTTACTTCCGTTGGGCCGTGCGCGAGCGGCGCATCGAACGCGATCCGACCTTGCGGCTGCAGGCCGCGCGCCAGGCGTTGCGGGTGCCCAAAACCTTGACCGAAGCCGAAGTGGAAGCCTTGCTGGGGGCGCCCGATGTCGACACGGCCCTGGGAGCGCGCGACCGCACCATGATCGAATTGATGTACGCCAGCGGGCTACGGGTGAGTGAACTGGTGACCTTGCGTACGCTCAACATCAGTTTGCAGGAGAACGTATTGCGCGTCTTCGGCAAGGGCAACAAAGAGCGGCTGGTTCCCTTCGGCGAGGTGGCCAGTCTCTGGCTCAAACGTTATCTGGCCGAGGCGCGTCCCACGCTGCTGGGCCAGCGGCAATCGGTTGCCCTGTTTGTCACTGCCAGCGGCAGCAACGCCGGAAGCGGTATGTCGCGTGTGATGTTCTGGAACATCGTCAAGCGGTATGCCGTGCAGGCCGGTATCGCCACGGCGCCATCACCCCACACGCTGCGTCATGCGTTTGCCACGCATTTGCTGAACCATGGCGCCGACCTGCGCACCGTACAAATGTTGCTGGGCCACGCCGATATTTCGACCACCACGATCTACACGCATATCGCGCGCGAGCGGCTCAAGCAACTACACGCCACCCATCACCCACGCGGTTGAATATGGCGGACAAGACTGAGGGCGTGACCTCAGCCGTGGAGCGATTCGGCCCAGGCCAGCGCTTGCAGATGGGCCAGGTTGACCTGGCGGTTGGATAAATGCAACTCTCCGGCGACACGTTCAAAGGCGGCGTCATCACCACTTTCGCAGGCTTCGGTCAATTCAAGGAACGGCGCCAGCACACCCCGGCGCAGCAACAGTGCCGACACCACCGGCTCGGGCAGCGAAATGGCATCCAGCGCTTTGTCCATCGGCATACCGAGCATGGTGTCGAGCAGCGAGAAAACGCCCACCACAAAGGCGTTGTCGCATTCTTCGGGGGGCAGCATTTCAGCGGCCAGCAATTCCATCAAACGTCCGCGCACGATGGCGGTTGCGCCAACTGCCGCCGGCACACCGCCCGCGCGCGAAGTCGTCAACAGCAGCGCGGCCCAGCGGAACAGTTTTTTCAAACCCAGGATCATCACCGCGTGCCGGAACGAGGTGACTTCGCAGCTCAGACCGAAACCCGACGAGTTGATAAAACGCAGCAGGTTGAACGACAGGCTCGCATCGCGCTTGAGCACCTCTTCGATCTCCGCCGTGGTGGCCTGTTTGCGTACCAGGTTGATGAGTTGGATGATCACGGCCTGCGCCGGGCGGATGGTTTGCCCGGTAATCAACACCGGCTTGGCGAACCAGAAGCCCTGGAACAGCTGGACGCCCAGACGCTCGACCTGTTCATGCTGCTGCGCGGTCTCGACTCTCTCCGCGATCGATTGGGTGTGGGAACTCTGTTGTGCCAGCTGGATCACCCGTTCAACCAGCTCGGGTTTAAGCACCAGCAGATCGATCTTGATAAACGATGCGAGCTCCAGCCAATGCGCATACACGCCCATCAGCACGTTGTGTTTGAACGCCAGCCGGAAGCCGCGTTTACTGGCGTCCGCCAGCGCCTGTAGCCGGTTCGCGATCTCTTCGACGTTGTTACCGGGGATCGGCGGAATTTCCAGCACGATGCGATCCGGCTGTACCAGCTCCAAGTGCCCGCCGGCCAGACTGTCGTGAGTGCAGTTCACGAACATGGTTTTGTTGTCTATCAACGCGCCGTTGTCCGCGTAGGACAACACATTGAACAACAACTGTGCATCGCTGGCCGCGTTGTGGGGTGCCGCCGACTGCGAACGATTGAACAACTCGTAGCCAAAAACCCCGCCGTTCCGGTCCACGATCGCCTGTCGGGCGATAACCGTGCCGTCGTGTGAAAGTTCGGCGGGTTCGGTGGCGATTTCGGTGCTTGCGGACATGGCTTCCAGTGGCTGGAGTGAAAGCCAATTCTAGGGCTCGGCAGCAATGTCGGGCGGCGGCGCTGCGCTACGCAAATCATCCAACCCGCAGTCCTGTCCGCGGGCATGCACCGGGGCAGCCGCTTTTACAATCGAAGCTACAGGAGGGCTTCATGGGAGTTTATTCACTCGATGGCATAACGCC
>JANYBQ010000250.1 GCA_025360705.1 Betaproteobacteria bacterium
TCGGCCTGGCTGAACTTCTGGAACAGCCGGCCCAGGCCCGCTTCGGACAGGCCGATGCCGGTGTCGCGCACGGTGAAGTGCAACAAGTCGCCAGACTCACCAAGCTCAGCCCGCACGGTCAGCACCACTTCGCCTTGCTCGGTGAACTTGACCGAGTTGCTCAGCAGGTTCAGCAAGATCTGGCGCAGCCGCGTCACGTCCCCCAGGATGGCGGTCGGCACTTCGCCTTCGCCGTTGTTGGCCTCGAACTGGTAAGCAATGTCCAGGCCCTTCTCGGCCGCGCGGCCACCGATCAGGTCCATCGCCGACTCCACGCATTCGCGCAGGTCGAACGGATGCGCCTCGATGTCCATCCGCCCAGCCTCGATCTTGGAGAAGTCCAGGATGTCGTTGATGATGGTCAAGAGCGAATCACCAGAGTCCCGAATGGTGGAGGCAAAGTCGCGCTGATCGTCGGTCAAGGAGGTGTCCAGCAACAGGCCGCTCATGCCGATCACCGCGTTCATCGGTGTGCGGATCTCGTGGCTCATGGTGGCCAGGAACGCGCTCTTGGCTTCGTTGGCGGTCTCGGCTTGCGCGCGCGCTTCCTGCGTCTCGCGGAACATGCGCGCGTTCTGGATGGCGATCACCGCCTGGTCGGCAAACGACATCAGCTGCGCCTGCTCCTTGGCCGTGAAACCGTCGCCGGCAGGCCGATTGACAACGATTGATCCGATGCATTTTTGGCCAGAGAACATCGTGGCACCCATCTGCGCGAAGTTGAAGCCAATGGCCTGCGCCACCGCGCGCATGGCGGGACCTGCTTTTGGGTCGTTCAGCACGTCGTTGAAGTTGTACACGGCCTTGCCGCGCCGCATCCAAACCGCTTCCTTGGCGCTGAGTTGCAGCGGGTAGGCGGTTTGATCCAGCGCGTCAATGGCTGCACGCTGCTTGGCGCTGAACGACGCGCCCCAGTCCCCCGGCGTCTGGCGATTGGCCACCAGGTGAAGCACATCCTGGTCATCCAGCAGATTCAGTGACTGCCCAGCAGAGCGGAAGAGCCCGCTGCAGCTTTCCAGAATTTTGTCGAACACCGGTGCTGCGTCGGCCACCGATCTGCTGATGACCTGCAGCACCTCCGCAGTGGCGGTCTGCTGCGCCAGCGCCTCCTGCGTCTCATTGAACAGCCGCACGTTCTCGATTGCGATCACCGCCTGGTCGGCGAAGGTTTGCAGCAGCTCGACCAGGTGCGCCGCGAAGGGCCCCGGTTCGCACCGGGTGACGCTGATCATGCCCATTAGCTGCCTGCCACGCAGAAGCGGGCAGAACAGCATGCTGCGATAGCCGCGCAGGCGGGCCAGGTCGCGCACCACGAGGCCCGCCTGGGCTGCGTCCTCGGTGTCGCTGATGCGCACCACCGCGCCCTCGCGCAGGGGCGTCGCCAACGGCACGTCGGCCAACGGCCTGGGAAATGACGTCTTCAGTGCGTCATCTGCGGCCGGGTTCGTCGGTGTAAAGGCCACGAGGTGCAGCGCGTCGTCGAAGATGCGGAACACGGCCGTCGAGTAGCCGCCGATGAGGCGGTTCGAGCTGCTGGCGATGGCCTCGAACACCGGCTGCACGTCGGACCGCGAACTGGCGATGACCTTCAGGATCTCGGCCGTCGCGGTCTGCCGCTCCAGCGCCTCCTGCGTCTCATTGAACAGCAGCGCAAGCTCCTTGTCGGAGAACGCGCGCGGCGACACGCGGCCGACGGCAATGCCGCCGATGCCACGGCCCTGCCACACCATCGGTGCGAAGGCGATCGAAAAGTTCGCGCCCCGCTCACCCATCTTGCGCAGCCCGCCCGGCACGCCTGGGGCCAGCACACTCGGGAAGTGCAACGCCAGGCGATCACGGATCGCATCGCCAAAGGCAGTGCGTTCCACCGGCGCCGGCAGCGCCGCCAATTCGGCATCGCTGGCAATGCCACGGACCGCACCGAACGACAGTTGCCCGGCCTCGTCCACCAGCATGACGGCTGACTGGTTGGCGTCGAACAAGGCGTGGCAACTGTCCAGGATCGTCGTGAACACCGGGCTGGAGTCGGCCACCGAGCTGCTGATGACCTGCAGCACCTCGGCTGAGGCCTTCTGCTGCTCCAGCGCCTCACGCGTTTCGTTGAACAGCCGCACGTTCTCAATGGCGATGACGGCCTGACGCGCAAACGTCTCCAACAGCGTCACCGCCGCAGTAGAGAATTGGCCCGGCACCTCACGGGCCACCCCGATGGTGCCGACGGCCTGGCCGTCATGCAGCAGGGGCACCGAGAGGATGCTGCGAAAGCCGACCTGTTGCGCAGTGGCGATGTGTTGGTACCCAGGCTCCGTCTGGACGTCCGGGATCTGCACCGGCGCGCGCTCGATGATGGAGCGGTGCGCTTGCGGCGGTGCGTCCTTCAGTGCCACCGGAAAGCGCTCGCGCAGCAATGCCTGCCGCTCAGCCGTGATGCCATCGACACCCATCAGGTGAAACTGGCCGCCCGCCACGCGCGAGGTCATGCCCAGGTCAGCCCGGCACAACACACGCGCGCGCTCTGCAATGGCCTGGAACACCGGGCCCACGTCGGTGGGCGACGCGCTGATCACGGCCAGGATGTCGGCCGTCGCGGTCTGGCGCTCGAGCGCCTCCTGCGTTTCGCGGAACATCTTGGCGTTCTGGATAGCGATCACCGCCTGGTCGGCGAAGGTCCTGAGCAGGTTGATTTCGCTGTCGCTGAAGGGCCTGGGCGGGAAGCGGTGGGCCGTGAGCGTGCCAATGCCCTTGCCCTCCCAGAACATCGGCACGTATACGGTGGAGGCATTGCCGTGCAACCTGGAGAACTCGCGCAGCCCTGCCGGCACATCCGCGCCATGCAGCTGGTCCGGGTAGTGCAGCACCTGGCGCTTGTGCAGGGCATAGCCGTGAATCGAGTCGCGAGCCGGCCTCGGGTACTGCGCACGCAGTATGTCCTTGAATCCACTGGTCAGCTCGTTGGCGGTATTGGATGTGTCCTGGATCAGATGCATCAGGCCGTCGTCGCCCAGCAGCACCACGTTAGCGTAGTCCACCCCGAACAGCGTCTCGCAACTGTGGATGATCTTCCCGAACACCGGCGCAGCATCGGCCACCGAACTGCTGATGACCTGCAGCACCTCGGCGGTGGCGGTCTGGCGCTGCAGCGCCTCGCGCGTCTCGTTCATCAGCCGCGCGTTCTTCATGGCGATCTGCGCCTGCGCGGCAAAGGCCTGCACCAGCGCGATCTGCTTGTCGGTGAACGGCCTTACCTCGCGTCGCAGGAGCGCAAACAGACCGACCAGCTTGCCGCCGTCGCGCAGGGGGACCATCAGGCAGGTTCGCACACCTGCCAGTTCGACTGTCGCCACCGCTTGCGGGATTCGCCTCTGGTAAGCCTTGGTGTCCCTCAGGTCGGGTATGTGGAGGAACGGCAGACCCTCCGTGGCAGAGCCGTAGATGTGCTTCACCGGCACGCGCTGGTTCAAAGCCTGCGACATGTGGGACGTGTAGGCCTCGGGCACGTTGTAGCCGCCGCGTGCAATGGCCGTCTCGCCCTCCACCTCCCAAAGGCCACCCATGTCCGAAGCACACAGTTGCATCGCCTTGCGCGCGATGGCGTCGAAGACCGGCCCGATGTCGCCGGGCGAGGCGTTGATGACCTGCAGCACCTCGGTGCTGGCGGTCTGTTGCTCCAGCGCCTCCTGCGTTTCGTTGAACAAGCGCGTGTTCTCGATGGCGATCAGCGCCTGATCGCGGAACGACTCGGCCAGCGCCACTGCCTTGTTGTTGAAGGCGTTGGCTTTTCTGCTGCCCAGCACCAGCACGCCCAGGCAGTTGTCGCCACGCAGCAGAGGCAGGTACAGCGCCGAATTCAGGCCCAGTTGCTGGTGCCGCAGTTGCTCGTGCGGGGGCAGCTCGATAGCAGTCCAGTCGGGCACGTGCAGCATGCTCTTGCTGGCGATCGCGCGCGAGGGGAAGTTGGCAGCCGGGTCCACCGGCATCACCTGCGCGCCCGGCACCGGCGTCAGCCCGGCCGGGGTGGCCATGGCCTTGGGCGAGTAGGTGTCGCCGCTGCAGATCTGCACCAGCGCGATGTCGCAGCCCAGGTGCTTGACCGCGGTGCCGACGATGGCCTCGAACACCGGCTGCACGTCGGTGGGCGAACTGCTGATGACGCGCAGGATCTCGGCGCTGGCGGTCTGGTGGGCCAGTGCCTCCTGGGTGTCCCTGAACATCCTTGCGTTCTGGATTGCGATCACGGCCTGGTCGGCAAAGGACATCAACTGCGACTTCTCCTTGGCCGTGAATCCGTCGCCAGCAAGCCGATTGACAACGATGTTTCCGATGCATCGTTCGCCAGAGAACATCGTTGCGCCCATCTGCGCATAGGAATATCCAATGGCAAGGGCCACCGCGCGCATGGATGGACTCGCCTTGGGTTCGTTCAGCACATCGCTGACGTTGTACACGCCCTTTCCACGCCGCATCGCGGCTGCTTCCCGCCCATTGAGCTTGATCGGGTAGGCGTTATGGATCAA
>JANYBQ010000262.1 GCA_025360705.1 Betaproteobacteria bacterium
GTCCTGGCTCAGCAAGTTGTGCGTGCCGACCACGATATCAATCGTGCCGTCGGCCACGCCTTTCAGCGCGGCAGTGATCTCCTTGGCCGAGCGAAAGCGGCTCATCTCAGCCACCTTGACCGGCCACTTGGCGAAGCGGTCCACCAGCGTCTGATAATGCTGCTCGGCCAACATGGTTGTTGGCGCGAGGAACGCGACCTGCTTGCCGCCAGTGATCGCAATGAACGCGGCGCGCAAGGCCACTTCGGTCTTGCCAAAGCCCACATCGCCGCAGACCAGTCGGTCCATTGGCCGCGGGCTGATCATGTCCTGAATCACGCAATGGATAGCCGCCTTCTGGTCGGCGGTTTCTTCAAAACCGAAGTCGTTGGCAAAGGTTTCGTAGTCGTTGGCCGAGTAGCGGAAGGCATGGCCCTCACGCGCGGCGCGGCGGGCGTAGATATTCAGCAGCTCGGCCGCGCTGTCGCGCACCTGCTCGGCGGCTTTGCGTTTGGCCTTTTCCCACTGGCCACTGCCGAGTTTGTGCAGAGGTGCTTCGTCGGCGCTGACGCCGGTGTAGCGGCTGATCAGTTGCAACTGGCTCACCGGCACGTAGAGCGTGGCGTTGTCGGCGTATTCCAGGTGCAGGAACTCTTGCAGCTCCGGTTCACCAGCAGCGTTTTTGTTGCCCAGGTCCAGGTTGACCAGACCCTTGTAGCGCCCAATGCCGTGCGCACTGTGCACCACCGGGTCACCCAGATTGAGTTCGCTCAAATCGCGGATCAACGCCTCTACATCGCTGACCTGTTCCTGCGTCCGTCGCCGGCGTGTCACGGGGCCGGCGGCGAACAGCTCGGTTTCGGTGACGAAGTCGATACCTTGCGCCAGCCAGCTAAAACCGTTCATCAGGCCGGCGGTAGCAAGCCCGATTTTTTCGGTGCTGTTCAAAAACTCCTGCAGCGTTTCGATGCGCACCGGATCCAGAGCGCTGGCGCGCACGAAGTCGAGCAGGCTTTCGCGGCGTCCGGCGCTTTCGGCCAGTACCAGCACGCGGTGCGGCGTGTTCGCCATGTGGTGCTTGAGGCGCGCCAACGGGTCTTCGGCGCCGCGCACCACCGTCAGTGCCGGCAGGACGGCGATTTCCACAAACGCGGATTCGCTTTCCGTCAGGGCTGGTCCGGTCAAGTCATGCGCTTGTCGGATTGGCAAAGCGTTGTTGGGTCCTTCGACAGGCACAGCGCGTACGGCGTTTGATTTAATCGCGAGTTGCGGATAACTATTCGCCCGGCCGTAAAACTGCTCGGCCGCCAGAAACAATGCCTGCGGCGGTAGCGTGGGCCGTTCGGGGTCGCCCTGGACCAGACGGTAACGGTCTTTCGTGTCCTGCCAGAAATGCGCGAACGCGGCTTCTAGATCCCCGTGTAAAACCAGCGTGGCGTCGTTGCCCAGGTAGTCGAATACGGTCGCGGTTTCGTCGAAGAACAACGGCAGGTAATACTCGATGCCGGCAGTGGCCACGCCGGCGCCAATGTCCTTGTAGATGCGGCTTTTGGTTGGGTCGCCTTCGAGCAGTTCACGCCAGCGGCTGCGAAACCGCGCGCGCGCGTCGTCGTCCATCGGAAATTCGCGCCCCGGCAATAAGCGGGCTTCGGGCACCGGATACAGGCTGCGCTGGCTGTCGGGATCGAAGGTACGGATGCTGTCGATCTCGTCGTCGAACAGGTCCACGCGGTACGGCACGGCCGACCCCATGGGAAACAGGTCGATCAGGCTGCCGCGCACCGCGTACTCACCCGGGCTCACGACCTGACTCACATGGCTGTAGCCGGCCAGCGTCAATTGCGCCTTGAGCCGCGCTTCGTCGAGCTTCTGCCGCACCTTGAAGTGAAAGGTATAACCGGCCAGAAAACTCGGCGGTGCCAGGCGGTACAGCGCCGTGGTGGCCGGGATCAGGATCAGATCGGCGCCGTTGTCCTTGTCGCGCTGGGAGATACGCCACAAGGTGGCCAGGCGTTCGCTGATCAGTTCCTGATGCGGAGAAAACGTGTCGTAGGGCAGGGTCTCCCAGTCCGGGAACAGAGCGCAGCGCACATCCGGCGCAAAAAAAGCAATTTCCTCCAGCAGGCGCTGGGCGTCGCTTGCGTCCGCGGTGACCACGGCGGTGAGCCGGCCTTCGGCCTTGTCGCGGCTGGCAAGTTGCGCCAGCAGCAAGGCATCGGCGGAGCCTGGCGGGCGGGGCAGGATGAACCGTTTTCCGGATTTTAGTTTGGGTAATTCCATGAACGCAGAAGAGATGGCTGACAACATGCCGAAAACCCCCAGCCGGTAAAAGCAGGGGGTGTAGCGGCTGATTTTAGAATGCCTTACCGTTTATGACCGATGCCGCCCCGATTTCCCCTGTTGATGAGAGCGGCAACCCTTCAGTATCGCGGCCAGAGCTTTCAGTGTCACGGCCAGAGCTTTCAGCGGATTCGGTGGCCCAGGCTCGTATCTGGGCTTTGATCCCGTGCGCCGGCACTGGAGCGAGGGCCGCCACTGCGTTGCCCAAGCAGTACCAGCATGTTGCGGGACAAGCCTTGGTGCTGCATACGCTGGCAGCCTTTGTCACGGTCTCGCGTATTGCCTGTACGCTGGTGGTGGTGGCGGTGGGCGACGATTTTTTCGCCGGGCCTGAGGCGCCGCCCTCGGGCAAGTGGACCAGTGCGCCGTGTGGTGGAGCGACGCGGGCGATCAGTGTCGCGAAGGGTTTGATTGCGTTGCAACAGCAAGGCGCGACCGATTGGGACTGGGTGCTGGTGCACGACGCCGCGCGCTGCCTGGTGACACCGGAATTGATAGACCGGTTGATCGATGCCTGCCAGGCTGATGCGATAGGCGGTCTGCTGGCGCACCCCGTGGCCGACACCTTGAAGCTGGCCGCCGGCGACCGGGTGACGGCAACCACGGATCGTGCACGATATTGGCTGGCGCAGACGCCTCAAATGTTTCGTATCGGCGCCCTGCGCAGCGCATTGCGCGCGGCCGGCGAGCGGGTCACCGACGAATCGTCCGCCATCGAAGCGATAGGCCTGTCGCCCAAGCTGGTGCGCGGCAGCGCCACGAACTTCAAAGTCACTTATCCAGAAGATTTCGCGTTGGCAAACGCGGTATTGGCGGGCCGTGGCCGCAAACCTGGCAAGGACCTGAACTATGACTATCCCTGAGCGCGGCATGGACGGTCCCCAAATGCGGATTGGCGAAGGCTGGGACATACACGCGTTGGTGAGCGGACGTCCATTGGTGCTCGGCGGCGTTCAAATTCCGTATGACAAAGGCCTGCTGGGGCATTCGGATGCCGACGTATTGCTGCACGCGATTGTCGACGCGCTGCTGGGTGCCGCGGCGTTGGGCGACATAGGCCAGCATTTTCCCGACACCGACCCGGCGTTCAAGGGAGCCGATTCGATCGTGCTGCTGACGGAGGCGGTGCGCCGGGTGCGCCAGAGCGGTTTCGAGATCGGCAACATCGACAGTACGGTGATTGCGCAGGCGCCTAAATTGATGCCCTGGATTCCCGCCATGCGCGCGGCGATCGCGGGCGCTTTGAACATCGAGCCGGACCGGGTCAACGTAAAGGCAAAAACAGCCGAGCAACTCGGACCGGTGGGCCAAGGCCTGGCGATGGAAGCACGCGCGATTGTGCTTTTGCGGCGATAGACGTCGCCACCCGCGTCGCTCAAACCACGCGCTGCAACTGGATACGCGCGGCCAGCCCGCCGGAGCTCCGGTTAGCCAGTGCGAAAGCGCCGCCCATTCGCTGGATGTTTTTGTCCACGATCGCCAGGCCCAACCCGGCGCCGGTGGCCGACGTACGCGCGGCGTCGCCGCGGAAAAATGCCTTGGTCAGATGCGCCAGGTTGTGCGGGGGAACACCGGGCCCATGGTCGCGCACCTCCAGTAACACCCATGCGTCATGGGGTTTGCCGCTGATGTCTACCTCGGCGACGCCGGTGTCGACGGACTTGCCGTAGCGCGCCGCATTCTCCAGCAGGTTGGAGACCACGCGGCTCAATTCCACCTCGTCGGCCAGCACGCGTAGATCGTTGGGCAGATCGACGTTGAAACGGATATCGCCGCGGTCCTTGAGCGCGTAAACGCAGCGCCCGACCACGTCACCCAGCGCCACCGGCGCCAGCACGACATGGTCGGGCCGCGCGTAGTCCATGAACTTGTCGATGATGGCGTTGACCTGTTCTATGTCGTTGGCCATGTGCTCGCGTGCATCCATGTCGGCAACGCTGAGTTCGGTCTCCAGCCGCAGCCGCGCCAGAGGCGTGCGCAGGTCGTGTGAAATTCCGGCCAGCATGATGGCGCGGTCTTGCTCGATCTGGACCAGCTTGCGTGCCATTCGATTGAATTCGATATTGACTTCGCGGATCTCGCTGGTCGCCATTTTTTCGTTGAGCTGGCTGGCCGAGAAGTCGCCTTCGCGAACCCGTGTCGCCGCAATGGAAAGATCCCTGAGCGGACGGTTTATCAGCCGCGCTATCAGCGCGGCTCCCGCCAGAGATAGCGCTGCCGCGATCACCAGCCAGATGATCCAGGTCTTGCCGACTGGAGGATTGAGACGCGAGCGGTCGGTGAACATCCAGTAGCCATCGTCTTCGATCGTGAAACCGACCCACAGACCCGGGTCGCCGTTAACGCTGTTGGCCACCACCGTGCCGGGGCCGAGACGCGTTTGCAGTTCCTGGGAAATGCGGTGGCCCAATGCGTCGTCTTCAAATGGCTCGAAACGGTCGTCCGGTTCGCGCGGCAGGATACGCACCCCTTCCTGGTCGGTCATGGTCTTGATCAGCGACACGCGTGCGATGGAGTCCGAATGAATCAGCGCCGCGCGACTCAGATTGACCAGCGAGGCTATCTGCTGCGCGGTCTGGACAGCACGCGGGTCAAGCTCGAACGCGCGCAGTGTTTGCAGCCAGGCAAGGATGCTGACCAGCAGCAATATAGCCAGCAAAAAGAAGGTGCGCCAGAACAGGCTCCATCCAGCGTCAGGGTCTCGCGCCAGCCCCGGGTCCGTGGCTTCCAGGGGAACCGGGCTGCTGTGCGCGCTGGCGAGACCGTCAATCACTTGAGTACTATGCCGCGCCGTCCGGCACGAACACGTAACCCACACCCCACACGGTCTGTATGTAACGCGGGCTGGCCGGGTCGGCCTCGATCATCTTGCGCAGGCGCGAGATCTGAACGTCCAGGCTACGGTCGAACGGTTCGAACTCACGGCCACGCGCAAGCTGCGCCAGTTTTTCGCGCGACATTGGCTGGCGCGGATGGCGTACGAGTGCCTTGAGCATCGCGAACTCGCCTGTGGTCAAAGGTAACTCCTGTCCGGACTTGTGTAGCGCCCGGGTGCTCAGATCGAAGCTGAAAGGGCCGAAATCGACCGTTTCGTTCTCGCTCGACGGCGCCCCAGGCGCCTCGGCCGCAGGGCGCCGACGCAACACGGCGTTGATACGTGCCAGCAACTCGCGTGGATTGAAAGGTTTGCCAAGGTAGTCGTCCGCGCCAACCTCCAGCCCAACAATGCGGTCCACATCCTCGACTTTGGCGGTCAGCATGATGATGGGTGTACGGTCGTTGGCGGCGCGCAGGCGCCGGCAGATAGACAGGCCGTCTTCGCCCGGCAACATCAGGTCCAGCACTATCAGGTCCACGGTTTCACGCATCAGAATGCGGCTGAGGGCCTTGCCATCCTCTGCCTGAAATACCTCGAATCCTTCCTGGCTGAGATAGCGGCGCAACAGATCGCGGATGCGGCTGTCGTCGTCCACAACCAGTATCTTGTCGCTGCGGGTGGTTGGTTGGTTCATAGGCGTTGCTCCCGGCAAATATGTAACAGACCCGATTTTGCAGGCATTGGTTGCATCGCTTCGATGTTAAGCATGCAGGGCTGACACAAAGTTACAAATCTCGTGCGTGTGGCAGATATGCATGGAAAAATGCATGTACCTAGTCTTCCAAAACCACCCGTTATCCTTTTCGTTATGAAGTCACCCCTGCTTTTCGCGACGATATGGCTTTCAACAGCCGGGGCTTTCGCGCAGCCGGTTCAAAGCGTTGGGCCCGGGAATGAGGTGCGTCAAGCCGCACGCGAGCAACGTCGTGCCGATTTGAGGACCGCCTTGCAGTCCCACCGGCAAGTCGATCCACAGACCGCGAAATCCTTCGATACTCCCTCGACAGGACGTCATTTGTCTGCGCGCGAGCTGGCCGAAATGCGCCAGCAACTGCGTCAGCAACAAGCCGAAGGCCAGCATTACCGGCCCTGATGGCTACCGGTAAACTCGCGGCGGGCATGGCGCGCGGCTGGTCCGTGGCGCCATATTGAAACCAACTATTTTTTGCGAGGTCGTTCCTTGAGAGTTCCATCGAAGCTGCTTGCGGCCTGTGGGGTGTCGGTCTTGTCCTCAGCCCTATTGGCCCAACCAGTCCTGGCGCCAGCGCCGGTGAACGTGGTGCAGTTGGCCGCCAGTGCCTCGATCGAAGTGCAGCAGGATTTGCTGACGCTGAATATGGCTACTTCGCGCGACGGCGCCGACGCTGCAGCGGTACAAAGCCAACTCAAACAGGCGCTCGAAACGGCTCTGGCCGAAGCAAAAAAAACGGCATTGCCGGGTCAACTCGATGTACGCACCGGCAACTTCAACCTTGCTCCGCGATACGGGCGCGATGGCAAGATGACGGGCTGGCAAGGTACCACCGAGTTGGTATTGGAAGGGCGCGACTTTGCGCGTATCGGGGCCGCGGCCGGCAAGATACAGACACTGACCATGGGTGGTGTTCTCTTCGGCCTGAGCCGAGAACAACGCAGCCGGGTGGAGGGCGATGCACAAGGCCAGGCGATCGACCGCTTCAAGGCCAAAGCAGCGGATATCGCCAAGGGTTTCGGTTTTGCCGGCTACACCTTGCGCGAGGTGTCGGTGAATGCCAATGACCAGGGTTTTGTGCCGCGCCCACGCATGCTGGCGATGGAAGCAAAAGCGGTCGGCGCCGATGCCCCAATACCGCTCGAGGCGGGCAAAAGCACCGTCATGGTGACGGTTTCGGGATCGGTGCAGCTGAAGTGAATTTCCGGCCGGTCCCGGCTTGATGCACAGGTATGGAAAAGCTGGACTGCGTCGTGATTGGCGCCGGGGTGGTGGGACTGGCCGTGGCGCGTCAACTGGCATTGCAGGGTCGCGAAGTCATGGTGCTGGAGTCGGCCGGCGCGATCGGTACCGGCACCAGTTCGCGCAATAGCGAGGTAGTTCACGCCGGTATTTATTACCCGCCAGCTTCCCTCAAGGCGCAGTTGTGTGTGCGCGGCAGGCAGCTGCTGTATACATACTGCGAGCAACGCGCCATCGGGTACCGCCGCTGCGGGAAATTGATCGTGGCGACCTCGCCCGATCAACCGGCCCAACTGGTGGTCATTCGCGCTGCCGCGCTGGCCAATGGTGTTTCAGACCTGGAGCTGCTGACGCGTGCCCAGGCGCGCGTGATGGAACCGGGTCTGGAATGTGTAGCCGCCCTGTTTTCTCCAAGCACCGGTATTGTGGATAGCCATGCCTTGATGCTCACGCTGCTGGGCGATCTGGAGAACGCGGGCGGCATGCTTGCGTTGAATTCCGCATTGGCATCCGCCGTGTGCACACCGCATGGAATTCGGTTGTCCGCGGCTGACGGCACCGAGCTATTGGCTGCGACGGTAGTCAATGCCGCCGGCCTGGACGCACCGGAACTGGCGCGTAATTTTGTGGGGCTGGATCCACGCCATGTCCCCACAGCCTACTTTGCCAAGGGCAACTATTTCACTTTGTCGGGGCGTTCACCTTTCACGCATCTGATTTATCCGGTACCGGAAGGCGCGGGTCTGGGTGTACATCTGACGCTGGATCTCGGCGGCCAGGCGAAATTCGGCCCCGATGTGCAGTGGGTGCAATCGGCCGCCGATCTGGTGGTGGATGCTGCGCGCGGTGACGCGTTTTACTCCGAGGTACGCAAATACTGGCCGGCGTTGCCCGATGGTGCCCTGGTGGCGGGGTACGCTGGCATACGGCCAAAAATACAGTCACCCCAGCAAGGCCCGGCCGATTTCCTGATCCAGGGCCCGGCAGACCACGGCGTCCCCGGCTTGGTCAACCTGTTTGGAATCGAATCGCCGGGCCTGACCAGTTCGCTTGCATTGGCCCAACATGTTGCCGGACTGTGCCAGCTACCGAGCTTCTGAGACGCCCACTTGAAGCTGACCTACCCGTTGTCGCGCGCTGCCCGGTACCGGTTCCTGATCGCGGTTGCGACCTGATGGACCAGGTCCGGCCCCTTGTAGATCAGGCCGGTATAGATCTGCACCAGATCGGCTCCAGCGTCGATCTTGCCGAGTGCGTCCTTGGCACTCAGGATGCCACCCACACCGATGATCGGAAATTTTTTACCCAGCGCCGAGCGCAATTGGCGAATAACCTGGTTGCTGGCCTCCAGCACCGGCGCCCCCGACAGACCGCCGGCTTGTTCGGCATGACGCAGCCCGCGCACGTCCTCGCGCGACAGCGTGGTGTTGGTTGCGACTACGCCGTCCATGCCATGGCGTTGCAGCGCGCTGGCAATAGCGGCGATCTGGCTGGCATCCAGGTCCGGTGCAATCTTGATAAACAGGGGCACGCGACGACGGTGCCGGCGTTGCAGGGCACGCCGTCGTTGCGAAAGGCTGGCGAGTAAGGCGTCGAGCGCCGCATCGCTCTGGAGGTCACGCAGGTCGCTGGTGTTGGGGCTGGAGATATTCACCGTGACATAGTCCGCGTGAGGGTAAACGCCGCTCAGCCCGATTAAGTAGTCGTCTGCCGCCTGGGCGATTGGAGTGCTGGCGTTTTTGCCAATGTTCAAACCGAGCACGCGGCCTTTTGCGCGAAACGAGGCGCGTTTGACGTTCGCAACAAAGCTATCCAGGCCGTCATTGTTAAAACCCAGCCGGTTGATCAGCGCATTCGCCTGCGGCAGGCGAAACATGCGAGGTTTGGGATTGCCGCTTTGGGCCCTGGGCGTAACGGTGCCGACTTCCACAAACCCGAAACCCATGTCGCCCAGCGCGTCGATGCAACGTGCGTTCTTGTCGAGTCCCGCGGCCAGCCCGACGCGGTTGGGAAAGATTAAGCCGGCTATCTGCACCGGGTCGGCGACCAGCGCGGCGCGATAACCCCATGCCAGTGGAGTGCCCTGCGTACAGGCAAGGGCGTTCAGGGTAAGGTCGTGCGCGGCTTCAGCGTCCAGGGCGAACAAAAAGGGCCGGGCGAACGCGTACGGGATGAGAGACATTGGATAATTCTAATTTCCATATGCGCTCTCAAGACGAACTCAAAACCCTGGTTGCCAAGGCGGCGTTGCAATACGTCGTGCCGGGTGAACTCGTGGGTGTCGGAACCGGTTCCACCGTGAACAAGTTCATCGAAGCGCTGGCATCGATCGGAAGCCGTATTCAAGGGGCGGTAGCCAGCTCCGAAGCCAGCAGCAAGTTATTGCGTGCTTATGGCATTGAAGTTTTCGACTGCAATGACGTGGGGCAGCTGCCGGTGTACGTGGATGGCGCGGACGAGATCGACGCCCGTGGGTACATGGTCAAGGGCGGCGGCGCGGCATTGACGCGCGAGAAGATCGTGGCGGCGCAGTCGGATTGTTTCGTGTGCATTGCCGACCAGTCCAAACTGGTCGCGACGCTAGGCCGCTTTCCGCTGCCGGTGGAGGTTATTCCGATGGCTTCCCAGCGCGTGGCGCGCCAGTTCGCGGCACTTGGCGGTCAGGCGAGGATTCGGCTGGACAATAACTGTCCTGTGAAGACTGACAACGGCCAATACATCCTGGATGTCACTGGACTACGGATCACCGACCCGTTGAGTTTCGAGTCCATGGTGAATCAATGGCCAGGTGTCGTGACGGTGGGCATCTTCGCACACCAAAAGGCCAACGTATGCCTGTTAGGCACCAGCGATGGCGTTAAAACCGTGCGCTATGACTGACCGGGCTATGTACCCGGCCGGCGGCTGGGCAGTTGGTTAAAACTTGATTCCGGTGGGATTCGAAGAATTGGAGGGTGATGGTTGGCTTGCACCCGGCGCGCGGTCCGCCGGCTTTTCGTCGCCGTTGGCCTGGGTGTCGGTCTGCCCTTGCGCAGTCGCCGGTTTTTGCGCCACAACCAGGGGTTTGGGCGGCGAATTGCGGTAGTTCACCGGCAACAGCGAAGTGGCAGGGTAGCTGGCGGCATCAAGAAATTGAACCCATTCGGACTCTGAAAACCCTTTTATCTTCTGTCCGCCGATGGTCAAAAAGGGCAGGGAGTTGTCGCCGCTGATGCGTTTCAGTGCCTCCGCGTCTTCAGCCGTGGTAACCGTGTTTTCGGCGAACGGTATACCCCGGCCTTGCAGCAAGAGCCGGCCGGAGTTACATGGCGCGCAGCCCGCGCCGGAATACAAGGTGACCGGGTAACGGCTGCTGACCTGGCGCAGCTCATACGGCAAGCCCGCTTCCGGGGCAGCGATCGGTTTGCCGCTCGCGCTGGTAGCCGTTGCCTTGGTCACGTCCAGCGGCGCTTTATCGGAAAACGTGACTTTGCCGTCCTGGCCCACGATGCGGTACACCGTTTGGGCGCGTACCTGAGCGGCGCCCGCGACCAGCAGCGCGGACAGGGCCAGAAGATGGAAAGTCACGGTCGAATGTTTCATACGCTCATCCCTTTTATTGCACCGCGCCGCTGGATGCCATGCCCTGATGCCGCAACAATGCGTCAAGGCGTGGCTCGCGGCCGCGAAACGCCTTGAACGACTCCATCGCCGGCCGGCTTCCGCCCGACTCCAGAATCGCCCTCCGATATTTTCTACCGGTTTCGGCATTTGGCAAACCGTCTTTTCCGGCGGTTTCTTCGAAGGCCGCGTAGGCGTCGGCGCTCAATACCTCGGCCCACTTGTAGCTATAGTAG
>JANYBQ010000276.1 GCA_025360705.1 Betaproteobacteria bacterium
TACCGCTGGGTGGCGGACCAGCGTTTCATGACCGAGGTCACGGCGACGCATTTGTTGTCCGATGCTTACCTGAGCGAACGCGTCAAGTTGATCGACCCGAATCGCGCCACCGATTTCCAGCACGGCGTGCCGCCCAAAGGCGGCACGATCTATCTCCCGGCTGCCGATGAAAGCGGCATGATGATCAGCCTGATCCAGTCCAACTACATGGGTTTTGGCAGCGGAATCGTGGTGCCCGGGACCGGCGTCAGCCTGCAAAACCGGGGTTACGATTTCTCGATGGACCCGACCCACCCGAATGTGGCGCAAGGTGGCAAACGGCCTTTTCACACCATCATTCCGGGGTTCTTGACGCAAAACGGCAAGCCGCGCATGAGCTTCGGCGTGATGGGCGGCAATATGCAGCCGCAGGGCCATCTGCAAAGTCTGGTGCGGATATTGACGCATCGCCAGCAGCCCCAAACCGCCTGCGATGCACCGCGCTGGAAGGTTGCGCGCGGCCTGGCGATCGATTGCGAACCGACCATGGCGCCCAGTCTGATTCAGGGCCTGCGCGATCGCGGCCATCTGGTGGAAGAACATGTGGATTCGTACATGGATTTCGGCGCCGGGCAGTTCATCTGGAAACTCTCGGATGACCCGCAAGACGGTTATCTGGCGGCCAGTGACGCGCGTCGCGACGGCCAGGCGGCAGGCTTCTGAGCAAAAAGTCGCGCTATTGCGTAAAAATAGCCCTAAATAACCCCTCAGTTGTGCCGTTAAGAGTCTACGAGCGCCGCAATAACCGCTTGTATACCTGAGGTTAGAACTGAAATGCAGCTGCCATCCGTTGATCGACAACCCGGTTTGCGCCATGCCGGCGCGGACCTGCTGTCGTCCAATGGCCAGAAGGTGATACCGGTGGCACCAGTGAACCCGGTTGGCGTGGTTCACGCGCCCGGGGTCGTCAACAAAATTAGCGACACCGCCGCGCAGGTCAGCGCCAATCGCGTGTACACCAGCGTTTCAGACCCGGCACAACGCGGCTCGGAAGCCGCCACCAGTCCCAAAGACTGGACGATTCAGAGACCCGAGCCCGAAAAAGTTGAAATTCCGCCGCCGGAGCCGATATCGAAAATGCTGCTCGAGTTTGTGCAAGCCATGTGGCGCGCCAGCGGCAGCGCGATAGAGATCGCGCAGGCGCAAAACCGGAATGCCCAGGTCAACCAGAACAACCCGATTGCGGCAGCCGGTCAACTGGCCAAGGAAAACCTGACCTACACACCGAGCAAAATCAAGAAAAACGAGAGCCTGTAAAGGCAGTCGTTTGCCCGGTTCGCCGCCGCATCCCCTAGCATGCAGTGATGCATACATCCGCACTGGTATTGTTGTCAGGCGGGCAGGACTCCACCACCTGCCTGGCGTACGCGTTGGCCAAATATGAACGCGTTGAAACCGTCTCTTTCGACTACGGCCAGCGCCACCGCGTCGAACTCGATGCGCGGCTGCAGGTGCGCAGCAAAATCCTCCGCAACTTCCCGGCATGGGCCGGCCGCCTGGGCAACGACCACCTGTTGAATCTGGCGGTGTTGGGCGAAATCAGCGACGGTGCGATGACGCGCGACATGGTTTTCAAAATGGAGGCCAACGGTCTGCCCAACACGTTCGTGCCGGGCCGCAACCTGATGTTCCTGACGCTGGCCGCCGCCCTGGCCTACCGGCGCGACCTCAGGGTCCTGGTAACTGGCGTGTGTGAAACCGATTTTTCCGGTTACCCGGATTGCCGCGACGACACCATGAAGGCGATGCAGCTAGCGCTGTCGCTCGGCATGGACCGGCGCTTTCTGATCGAGACGCCGTTGATGTGGATCGACAAGGCAGCGACCTGGTCCATGGCCGAAGTGCTGGGCGGCGTGGCGCTGATCGACCTGATTGTGGAGCACACCCACACCTGTTACCTGGGCGACCGCGAACATCGCCACGTTTGGGGCTATGGCTGCGGCACCTGTCCAGCTTGCGGCTTGCGGGCGCGCGGTTTTGCGCAATATGCGGCAGCCCGGCCGCAGTCCCCGACTAAACCGGCGTCAGCTTGAGATCGAAACGCGCAGGCGCCCCTTCCGGCTGTGCCTGCAGCTCCCAGCGCTGGGCATGAAATTCGGCAACCGACGGCCGGTGCGCGATCGACACGATGCCGCCACCGGTCTTGTCCACCATGGCGAGCAGCTTGCGGTACAGCGTGGTTTCGGCGGCGGTATCCAGCGCACTGGTGGCTTCGTCGGCAAAAATCCAGGCCGGCTGTTTGAGCAACACCCGCGCGATCGCCAGCCGCTGTTGTTCGCCGCCGGACAACTTCTGCGCCCAGGCGTCTATGGTGTCGAGCTCGGCCACCAGATCGGGCAGCAGCGCGTCGATCAGTGCCTGGCGCATGGCGTCATCGGTATAGCTGCTCGCCGGCGCCGGGTAAGCCAGCGCCTCACGCAGGCTCCCGTTGGGAAAATACGGGTGCTGGGGGATGAACATCGCGTTCTGGTTGCGCGCAACGTTGCCGCGCGCAAACGGCCAGATTCCGGCCAGTGTCCTGAACAAGGTCGATTTGCCGCTGCCTGACGGCCCCTGCAACAAAATGCGGTCGCCCGGCCGGGCATGCAGCTCGGTGTCGGCCAGCAGCACCGCGCCAGTGGGTAGCGCCACCGTCAGTCCGCTGGCATCGAGCGCCGTTGCGTCTTTCGTTTGCAAGGCCTGGTTGTCCCTTGAGGCGCCCGAAATCGCGTCGTCGAAGCTGGTCAGACGGTCGGTGGTGGCGCGCCAGGCGGCCAAGCTGCTGTAGCTGTCGACGAACCAGCTCAGCGCATCCTGCACCCGGCCGAACGCGGAGTTGATCTGCATCAGGTCACCAAGCTGTATTGCCTTGCTGAAATATCTTGGCGCGGCGACGATCATCGGAAAAACGACCGCTGCCTGGCCGAAAAAGCTGGTGAACCAGATCAGGTTTTTTTGCGCCTTGAGCAAGGCAAGGTAGTTCGCCAGTACCGACAGGAAACGGGTGTCAAGGTGCGTCTTCTCGACCGCCTGCCCGTGGTCCAGCGCGATGGCTTCGCTGTATTCGCGCACCCGCACCATATGGTGGCGGAAATCAGCCTCGCGGCGTTGCTGCTCGAAGTTGAGCCATATCTGCGAGCGGCCGATGTAATGCGTGATAAGGCTGCCCACCAGGCAGTAAAGGACCGCCATCCAGACCATGAAGCCGTGGATGGTGTAACTATTTCCGCCCAGCGTGAACGCGAACGCGCCCGAGAGGCCCCACAGGATGCCGACAAAACTCGCAAGCGTCACGACGGAATTGAGCACGCCCATCGTGAGCCCGATGGTTTGCGCGGTGAAAGAGTTCACGTCTTCCGAAATACGTTGGTCCGGGTTGTCCGGCGTAGTGCTTGCCGTGCCCGAAAAGCGCGTGAGTTCCATTTGATAGAACGCATTGCCCCCGAGCCAGCGCCGCAGGTAGTGCCCGGTCATCCATCTGCGCCAGTACATTTCCAGCAATTGGGTCAGGTAGAACCGGTAAACGGCAATGATGATGGCGATAAAGGCCAGGTAGGTAAAGCGGCCGATCTGGGACCAGAACACCGGTTCGTCGTATTTCTGCAAGGCGTCGTAAAAAACCCGGTACCAGTCGTTGAACAACACGGCCATGTAGACCGAACCCAGGTTCAGCGCAACGATGGCGATGAACAGGCCGCGCGCTTTCCACTTTTCTTCCGACTGGAAGTACGGCATGGAAAGTTTGACGACTGTTCGTACAAACGCCCGGAAGCTGGCGAGCTTGGTGGAGAAAGACATGATTAAGTGCGTGGTTTGGTTGAAGAGTCAGGGCGCAGTCAAGGCGGATTCGATATACCGCTTGCCACGTGGCCGGAGGGCACGTGGCGCGCCGCCGACTCGATGTGTCCGGTCTGGTCGTCGAAAAAGAAATCGGGCTCGAACTCGCGCAGGAACTCGCCTTTGGGCAGCCCGCCCAGGAACATCGCCTCGTCAACCTCGATGTTCCAGTCCATCAACGTTCGAATGGCGCGTTCGTGGGCCGGAGCACTGCGCGCGGTTACCAGCGCGGTGCGAATCCGCATGCGGGCGGTGCCTTCCTGTTGCAGGCGCTGCAAAGCCGCCAGCAGGGGTTTGAAGGGACCTGCCAGCAGTGGCTGCGAAGCCTTCTCGGTCTCATGCCGTTGGAAAGCCAACAGGCCATGCTGCTGGTACACCAGTTCCGCTTCGTCGCTGAACAACACCGCGTCACCGTCAAAAGCAATGCGGACCTCGTTCGGATGCGCTGCACTGGCATGGGCGGATTGCGGATACACCTGCGCGGCCGGAACTCCGGCTTGCAATGCCGCACGCACGTCGCTCAAATGGGCAGACAGGAACAGATTGGCGTGCAGCGGCTTGAGATAACGCCACGGCGGCTGGCCGCGGGTGAAGCTGCCGCGTTCTATCGCCAGCCCGTAATGGCTGGCCGAGCGGAACACGCGCATGCCCGAGACCGGGTCATTGCGCGACAGAATCACCACGTCCACCGGTTTTGTAAACGGCTTTGAAACCTGGGTTTGAGGCAAGCCTTCAGCAGTGCGTGGCTCCGCATCCAGTTGCGGCAACTGGTTGAAAGCCAGCAACTTGCGCACCAGTGAAAACGCGACCCCGGGTTTGGCCGGTTGGTCCAGGCGCTCCAGTTGCAGCGCCATGTAGGCCCGGTCTTTGTGAGGTCCTTCAGCCTGGTCGAAAACCGTGTTCTCCTGCTCAAAGTCAAACAGCGCGCGCGACGAAATGGCGACCACCAGCTTGCCTTCGGGAGAAGTGCTCATGACGCCCCCACGCTTGTCACTACGTAAACTGCGCTGCCCCTCAAGGGGTCGTTCGCTTGCTTGAAGCGGTTCTGCGCGGCGCGCGCGGTGTTGGACTCAGCCATTGCCGCGCCCGCCCTTGAGGTCGGTGGT
>JANYBQ010000278.1 GCA_025360705.1 Betaproteobacteria bacterium
CTGGTAAAAGCCCGCCTTGGCCCACAAGCGGCACGCAACGGTCTGGTACAACAACCAGCGGTTGACCATGACGTCGAATAACGGGTCGGGTGTTTTAACGATGCTGGTGCCCAGCAGCCGGTCCCAGGTGCCGCGCACCTGCTCCATACGCTGCGCGGCTGGCGTTGTAGCCGCCGCGGCGGCCAATTCCCGCGCGGCGTCGGGACTTGCGGCATACCCCAGCAGGAAAACCCGCTCGGTCGCATCGCCGGCCGCCAGTGCCACGCGCGTCGACAGCGCCGCACAGGGGTCCAGTCCGCTGCCGCTGCGTTGGCCGAATTGGTCGGGCAGCGCCAGGCGCCCCTCGACGTCGAAAACTTCGCGCCGGTCGCAGGTCCAGTTCTCGCGTTCATCGGCTGTTCCCGCCAGGCCCAGGAAGGCGGTACCGTTGCCGAATCCGGCGGAGCGGTCGGCTTGCGTACACAGCAACGCGGTGAGCTGTTGGGCCGGCCCGGCGTCGGCATCGATGCCGGTCTTTGCCGGCGTCAGGCTCTGACGATGCAGCGCCGTGTGGACCGTGCCTCGATCGGACCGGCTGGCGCCCATGATCCATTCGGCAATACCGATCACGCGCAGACTCAGCGTGCGGTGGCCGCGGTTGACAAAGCGCAGCCGTACCTGCTTGACCGAGGTCCGCGCATCGACGCACCATGTCGCCATTACGTCGAGGTCCCCGCGCCGATGGCTGATAACGCTGTAGCCCTGCCCATGCGCCACGCGGTAACTCAGGCTACCGTCGCCCCACGGCATGGGGGCCACGCTCCACACCTCCATGGTCTTGCGGTCCTGCAGCAAAAACCACTCGGACGGCGGGTCGCCCACCGGGTCGTTCGACCATGGGGTGAGCTGATTCAAACGGCTGTTCACGGCCCAGGTGTAGCCGCCGCCGGCTTCCGAGATCTGGGCGCCGAAAGCCGGATTGGCCAGCACGTTGATCCAGGGCCGGGTAGTGCGCAGACTGGCGCTTACGTTAAAGCGGAACTCGGCCGAATCGGTGGCGAATTCGCCCACCGGCACCGGTACGGCGGCCGCGGTGAAAGGGTAAACCGGCACTGCCTGGGCGGCGCTGGCAAGGCGCTGCCTGAAGGCCAGCTGGTGCGAATCGTTCCACTCCTGCACATGGTGCAGCAACGGCCGGCCGTCGGCGTTGATCTGCAACCGGGCGCTGGCTTGCAATGTGGCCATTTCGTCGGGCGAAAGCTCGTCCGCGCGCAGCAGATACATGGCCGTGGTGGCAGGGCTGGGCAGTGCCCCGCTGGCGGCGATATGGCGCTCGCGCAGCGCGGTAATCTCACGCTGCAGCGGCATCAGGTAGGACGCCGGCTCGGCATTCAGCACCACTACGTCGCAGGCCACTCCGCCCCATGACCACAGCCGCAGCGCCTGCGCCAGCGAGCGTAGCAGGCCCAGGCCCTGCATCACGCCGGCCGAGATCAGGATGATGGGGCGATCGCCCGATATGCCGAAGCGCCACAACAGGCGCCGGTCGCAGACCCGGGCGGTGTCGCGTTGTGTACGGCTCAGGCTCAGCACCAGCGCCGTCGTAAGTGTCTGGATCGACGCGAAGTTTTCGGGGCTAATACCCAGAGCGTGCAGGCGGATGCCAGTCAGCGTGGCGGACATCAGCGACGCGCGCTGCACGTGGCTGGTTTGACGGTACTTGTCGATCACGGCGCGCAGCGTGGCGCCGTTGTCGCACGCCGCCGTGGCAAAGGTCAACTGCGCCTTGGCATTGGGGGCGATGCGAACCAACACCGACAACACACACACCGGGTCAAGACCGGTGTCGAGCGTGGCGTCGACGTCGGACCGCGCATCCACAGACGCCAGCGGCTGGCTTGCGGTATGGTTGCGGCCCAACCAGCGCTGCCGATCGGTTTGACAACCGAGTGCGATCACGTGGGCGTTGGTGGCCGCCAGAAAATGCGCTGTCATCAAAGCCTGTTCGGTCGGCAGTCGAGGCGTGCGCTCGAACACCAGCGCCTGGTGCGCGGCCTGCCACTGCGCGTGTATGAACATATTCGAGAACGCGGGATGGGCTTCGTCGGCGCGTGGATCGGCCAGCGTGATGTCGAAGGCCGAGATCAGTTCGACCTCGATGGTGCGCTCGCTCATGTTGCGCAACTCGATCTGACGGAACTCGATGTCGTCTTCCGGGCTCACCCAGACCGTGGTGTGCGCCTGTATGTCATCCCAGGCCGCGTAGAAACACACCCGGTCGGAGTGGAAGACGCTTTCGTATCGCGCCCGCGGATCCGGGGCCGGATGCCGGGTAATCGAAACCGGCGGATTGGACGGGTCCCGACGCAAATAGAAAAAGCTACCGCAGGCGTCGCGCAACGCGTCGTCGCGCCAGCGTGTGATGCCGGTCTGTCCCCAGCGGCTCCAGCCCGCGCCGTTGGCGCGCAACGTCACGCTGTAGCGGCCGTTCGACAGGACATGGGTCGGCTCCACGCCCGCTTCGCCCGGCAATACCTCGCGCAACAGGCCGGGAGCGCGATGTTGCAGCGCCAGTGTGGGCGCACCCGAGGGTGGCCCGTACAACATCGATACCTCGCGCGGCGTACGTTCGTGCAACAGGGAGCTGACGGCTTCCAGATGCTCATTGGCCATGCCCCAACGCCGCGCCGGAGCGTCCAGCAATACGTTGGCCAGCGCCACGATGCTCATGCCCTGGTGGTGCGCCATGAAGGTGGCTACCGGTGTAAAACGTTCATCGCCGGTTTGCCGCGCGGGCGAGAAGTCGAGGGCCTCGATAAACCCATAACGGCCACGTGCCGCCAGCGCCTCGAGTACCGCGAAGTTGGCCACCGCCCGCTGCGGCGATATCTGTGCCGCCAACGCAGTGGCGTAAGGC
Organism: Betaproteobacteria bacterium; assembly: GCA_025360705.1. GTDB lineage: Bacteria > Pseudomonadota > Gammaproteobacteria > Burkholderiales > Burkholderiaceae_C > CAISIP01. Next base: position 2,897 of record JANYBQ010000278.1, read on the forward strand.
GCCACCACCAGTTCATCGGGCGGCGTCCGGCGCAGTGCCAACCGTGGCACGCCTTGCGGTGCGTACTGATAAGCCAGCGTGTGGTCGCTCGCGGCATACGCCGATTCGGACATGCCCCAGGGCACGTTCTGCGCTTTGGCAAACGCCATCTGCTCCAGCATCGCCGCCCGGCTGGCGCCGCGCAATACGCTGCCATGCGGCTCATCGAGCACCAGGCTGGGCATCAGGTACTCGAACATCGAGCCCGACCAGGATCGCAGGCCGGCACAAGGCCCCACCGCATAGAACAACCGCCCCAGCGACGCCCAATGGCGCACCGCTACGTCGCCCTTGGCGATAGCCAGCAGGCTGGTGAGCCGTGACTCGGAAGCCAGCAGGTCGTAAAAACCCGCGTCGAGCTGTTGCTCGGCAACCCGGTATCCGATGTGAAACAGATGCCTCTTCAAGTGGTACAAAAAGCCGAATTCGGGCTCAAAAGCCAGTTGTTCACATTGCGCGGCCAAAGCCGACAGGCGTTGGGTCGCTCCTGCGTCGCCAGCCACCGCGTCGAGTCGGGATGAACGCACGGTGGCACGGTGATCGGCCAGCAGCCATTTGAGCTCGTCGCGCTTTTCACCGCTGAGCGAAGAGCGGGTGGCCAGCAACGGCGCAAGCCTTTGCCTGGACGCTTGCAGCGCATGTTGCCCAGCGCGTCGGTCATGCGGTGCCTGCGCCAGTTCCAGACAGGCCTGTGCTACCGCAAGCAAATGGCCGCTCAGGTTACCGCTGTCCACCGTGGAAACATACATCGGCAGCAGCGGTGCGCGGCTCTGGGTGTCGTACCAATTCAGAAAATGGCCGCGATGGCGCTGCAAGGTGGCGAGTGTGGCGAGCGTGGCCTCCATGCGGGTGAGCAAGTCCTGGGTGCCGATCCAGCCGAACTGCCTGGCGCACGCCACGCTCAACAGGTACAGGCCGATGTTGGTGGGGGAGGTGCGGTGCGCCACCATGTCGTGCGGTATGACCTGCAAATTGTCGGGTGGAAGATGGTTGTCGTCGGGCACCACGCAACGCTCGAAGAGGCGCCAGGTGTCGCGTGCAACGCCCTCCAGATAGGCCTGGTCCTTGGCGGGAAGGGCCGCTTTGTCGCTCTGCGGGGCGGTTCGGCTGACCCACCAGACCCAGACCGGCGATGCGGCCCACAAAAGACACAACAGCAGCGCCAGCACGGGAGGTGGCCTGGCCGCAAGGAACGGAAGGCCAAGCAGCAGCAATGCGATGACCGGCTCGCGCCAGTGGTGGTGCATCACGTCCCTGAAGCGGATTCTGGCCTGCGCCTGGGCCGTCTCGGCGGTTGTCCACTGCAGCAGACGCCGGTGGCTGATGGCCATGCGATAGAGTGCGCGCACTATGGCGTCGATGGACATCAGTGCTTGCGCCAGCAATTGCGCAAGATGCCACAAGCCACCCAGCACGGTACGGGCCAGATCGACGCCCGCCTGATGGTAGAAATGGCGTTTTGCCAGGTCGTCGCGGCTGGGAGAAAAACCCGCGATCGATCCCATCAGCGGCCCGGCATAAAACGCCGACACCACCAGTGCCAGCGCGGCCCATGGCGACACCACGGAGCTGCCCAGCGCCAGCAGCATCAGGCCAAGCGACATCGGAGCCACCAACGAGCGGCGCAGGTTGTCGAACATTTTCCAGCGGTTGATGGCACGAAAGCGGTAACGCCCGGGACGGAGCAGGAATGGCAACAACTGCCAGTCGCCACGCGTCCAGCGATGCACGCGCGATGCGGCTACGTCGGCATGGAACGGCGCGTCTTCTAGCAGCGTGATATTGGTAACCGCGGCGCAACGCGCCATCGAACCTTCGAGCAAATCATGGCTCAGCACCTGGCCCTCGGGCAAGCGCCGCGACAACACCGCATGGACGGCGCGTACGTTGAGTAACCCTTTGCCGGTAAAGGTCCCTTCGCCGAACATGTCCTGGTACACCTCGGAACTTGCGGCGCTGTATGGATCGATGCCGCATTGCCCCGCGAACAACCAGTGAAACAGCGTGAAGTTCTTTGGTTCGGGCAGCGGTGTGGCGATACGCGGCTGCAATATGCCGTAGCCGCTCATGACGAAGTTGCCGTCAGGGTTCAGCCGCGGATGGTTGTGCGGGTGCGCGGCAACACCCACCAGTTCGCGCAGCCGGCCTGGCGGTAGCTGCGTGTCGCTGTCCAGCGTGACGACGTACTGAGTCGCGGCGGCGATGCGCGATATGGCGCCCAGGTCCAGAAACGCCGTGGTGCTGGCTTGCGCCAGCGTGCTGACCAACAGTTCCAGCTTGCCGCGTTTGCGCTCCCAGCCGATCCAGCACTGCTCGGTCTCGCTGAAAGCGCGGCCCCGGTGCAACAGGATAAAACGTGGCGCCGCGCCGTCTTGCCCGTCCCGCGCCTGGGTGTCGGGGTAACGCGTATTGAGTTCGCGAATCCGCGTGGCGGCGTGGTCCAGCAAACCGTCGTCGGACGAGGCGTGTTCCGTCTCGGCATCGGCCCAATCGGTCAGCAGCGCGAACTGGGTATTGCGCTCGGGGTTGGCCAGGTAGTGCAACAACAGGCGGTGTACCAGGTTGTCAACCGACACGATGCTGGTCAACATGGCCGGTATCGCCACCATTACGCGGTGCTCGGGGGGTATGCCCTGGCCCAGCGACAGCCGCGGCAGATGTTGGGGCCGGGCCGACTCGCTGATGAGCCGGTTGATCACCGCCACGATGGCCTCCGAGGCCGGGAACACCATCAGTGTCGCGGCGAGAAGCGACAACCAGAGCGGAGCGTCCGGGCCGGTTAGCCCGGCGGTGTGACGCAACAGCATCCACGTCACCAGCCCTGCCGTGCCCAGCAGCAGAGTGCCCAGATACACCGGCAAGGCGCCGCGGCGCATGGCGACGCGCCATGCAAAAGCGCCGCCGACCGGCAAGTCCAGCGTGCGCACCAGTTCTTGCCGGCCGGAACCGCGCAGCCAGTGGCTGGCCCCGGCGGCGGCGCTTTGGTCGTCCTTGCCGGTACGCATGAACCCCAGCAGCGTTTGCGCCACCGACACCTCGCCGCGACCGCTGCGCCTGGCCAGCGACTCGATGCCGTGCAGGGTCTGATCGCGGGTACCGATATCTTCGGCTTCGAACACGCTGGAGGTGAGCATCATGCGCATCAAGGTGTTGCCGCGGCAGATGATGTCGGGCCAGTCGGCGTCGCCGATGGACCGCAGCGACGTAACGGCGTTACTCACGCTCAGGTTGTCGGCGGCCTGGTCCAGTGGCTGCTGTGTCTGCACGGCGGCCAATTCGGGCAAAGCATTACGCAGCCATTCCCGGTACGCCGTCATATCCACGTCTTGGGAACCCGAGCTGTCGTCCTGCAGGCGTTGTGCCATCTGCGCCAGAAAAACCTGGCCAACGCCACGCTGGTTAAGCAAAGCCAGCAGCTGGTTCAACTCGTCCAGGCTGGTGGTGGCCAGCTTATCGCTGCACAAATTAGCCACTTCGCGTGCCGCTTTGTTGGTGGCCACGCGTTCGGCGAGCCGGCGCAGGTTTTCGATCAACACAACGCGCAGCGTAGTTGGCAGCGCCCACATCTCGCTCAGGTTCAGCTCGCGGGTTTCCTGGTAGGCGTTCAGGAAATGCACCAGCAACTCTTCATCGAACGCGCCATCGGTATGGGCGACGAAAGCCCAGGCGATACCGTAGACCCTTGGCAAGCCCGCCAGTGGCTCGTCCTGCAACATCGGTAGCGAGCGAAAGTAGCTACGCGGCAGGCCGTCGCGGATTTCCTTGAACTGCGCCTCGATCAGATGAAAGTTGTCGAGCAGCCATTCGGCCGCCGGGCTGATGTCATATCCAGTACTGGCCTGTATGCCGATGTAGCGATGGGCCTCGCGCAGTACCCCAATATTGTCGCGAAGACGTGGAAAGAAATTCGCGGAACGTGAAACAGCCCTTGCCGCGCGGTGCGTTTCACCAAGGCTGCGGCCGTGCTGCGCAAAACGTTGGAGCCCGAAAATTTCGGACCGTATCGGCGGCTGGACCGAACCGCGCGAGCCGTCCAGTATGTCGCGCAGTGCCGGTTGCGCATCCGGTACCAGACGCAGTAACTCGGCTTGGGCCATGCCCTAAGAAAGCATTGTTGCGCCGGCACCGATCAGCAGTGTGACCACTACCAGCGTCGTGATGAAGCGCGCCGATATGTATCCGTTCATGGTCTCCGCGATGCATCGCAGCGCGAACAGCCGTCCTTGCGACCCCTTGCAGTGACCCAGATGTTCACCCAGTGCCGACAGTTCCATCGGCGATGTGTCGGCGGCGCCACCGTAAGAGGAGGTTGTCCAGGACGAGTTGGCGATGGCATGGGTCTTCATGAAGGGCTCCGCTAGCACGACACCAAGGCCGTGCAAAAAAATAAAAAAATGGGTCCGCTTTGAGCGTCCGCATTCGCAGCGACGGGCCGTAGGTCCGCGTTGAATTAATGGTACGCGCGGAATGGTGGGATGTCTGTCAGACGATGCGCCGACAAGCCGAAGTCTTGCAACCGGCCTGTATTGCGGCCAGTGCTGCCGCCGTTACTGTTTTAAGGGCCCTACGATGTGCGCCCCATGCTGCCGAACACATGGTCCCAGAACGCCGTGGTGACGCCGTAACAAACGGGACGCTCGACGTGGTGGTGCAAGGCATGCCAGCGCTTGCGTTGCTTGAGCCACGCCGTATCGGCGCGCCAATGATGGACTGCGTGGTGGGTCACGGAGTAGGTCAGGTAACCCATCAAAACACCCAGCGTGAATGCGCAGGCGCGCGCCAAGCCGAAAAGCTCCAGCGCCGGCAGGAACACAAGAACGACGATCAACGTCGCACTCATGATCGTCGGCGCGCAAATCAGAGCCACCGGCCGTTCGTGGTGTTCTTCATGCCAGCCGCGAAACGGCGCTACGCCGTGCAGCACGAAACGGTGCAGCAGGTATTCGATCAAGGTCCAACTCGCCAGGCCCGCCAAAACAATGGCCACGTTTCGCGGTATTTGCTGGTGCGCTTGCGCCACCAGCAGGTAACTCGCCAATAGAAGCACGGCGATGCCATACAGCGCGAAGTCGGCGCGGTACGCCAGCTTGCCATGTTCCAGTGTCAAAAGGCGCATGAATTTCCTTCCTCATTTCCTTCTTTCCCGAAACTGCTGCCTGGCTGTGGCGTTACGCGGAAATGCACCGCCCGCTGCGCGAGGTGCCGCATCCGGCTTGCCGCGTGAACCGTCAGCGGATGGTGTGTGAAGCCGGGGCGGGGAGAAATGTAAGCGGCCATTTCGCGTACCAGGTCGAGTTGCCGGTCGCAGCCC
>JANYBQ010000300.1 GCA_025360705.1 Betaproteobacteria bacterium
CCTCTGCCGCATGCGCCCAGTCGCGCGATCGTTCATAGTTGGCCAGCAAGGCAAGCCGCGCCTCGGGCTCGAAAGGCGTGCCTTCAAGTTTAAGAAGTGCCTCCTCCGCCCGGTCCAGCAAACCGGCGCGCAGGTAGTCCAGCGCCAGCGCATGTTGCGCGCGGTGGCGGTCCGCGCCACTCAGGTCACCGCGCGACAGCAGATGCTGGTGCACGCGTACCGCGCGTTCATACTCGCCCCGGCGCCGAAACAGGTTGCCGAGCGCGAAATGCAGCTCCGAAGTATCCGGGTCGTTTTGGACCGCCTCGATGAAAGCGTCGATGGCCTGGTCCTGCTGCTCGTTGAGCAAAAAATTCAGGCCCCGAAAATACGCCTTGGGCGCCCGGCGGTTCTCCACGCGCAATTGGCGCAGGTCGAAGCGCGATGCGATCCAACCCAGTACAAACGTAATTGGCAGGCTCAGCAGCAGCCAGCTGATGTCAAAGTCCATGTTGCGGGTCTGGTGGCGCCATGGCCGGATCCGCAACCGGGTCCAGCGCTTTGGCCTGGCGCTCGCGCAGCGCGGCGTTACGGTGTTTCCACCACCAGGGTGCCATGCCCAATGCACCCACCGCAAGACCGATCGCGAAAGCCGTCAGCACGATCAGCACCATCGGACTGCGCCACTGGTTGCCGAAGAAAAAATGAACGCTTGCCTCGTGCTGGTTGTTCAACGCGAAAGCGAACAAGGTAAAAAAAATGGCTGCTTTGAGTATCCACTTAAGCAGCCATACGGGGTTCTTCATGCGTCGGAATTCTAACTTCGCGGGCCCTTACCGAGACCAGAGCTACCGGCTTCGATTTCCGCGGTACGCTGGTCCACCGATTCACGCAGCGCCTTGCCGGGTTTGAAATGCGGCACCCGTTTCTCTGGGATGGCCACGCTTTCACCGCTGCGCGGGTTGCGACCCATACGCGGCGGCCGGCGGTTGATGGAAAAACTCCCGAAGCCGCGAATCTCGATCCGATGTCCCGCAACCAGCGCGTCGTTCATTGCATCGAGAATGGCCTTGACGGCGAACTCCGCGTCCCTGTGGGTCAGTTGGCCAAATCGATTGGACAACTCTTCAACTAGGTCGGATCGGGTCATGGTGGAGCAAGATTGGGCTGGCACAAGAAAAGACCGGTGGCGCCATGCCACCGGTCTTGCTTCAACGCAAAAGGAGCTATCAGTTGTTGTCTAGCTTGGCGCGCAGCAATGCGCCCAGGCTGGTCGTGCCGGCGTTTTCGCGCTGCGAACTCTGGCTCAACGTGGCCATGGCTTCCTGCTGGTCGGCAGCGTCCTTGGCCTTGATCGTCAACTGGATGTTGCGTGTCTTGCGGTCCACGTTCACCACCACTGCCGTGATCTCGTCACCTTCCTTGAGCACGTTACGCGCATCTTCCACGCGGTCGCGGCTGATTTCCGAAGCCCGCAGGTAACCGATGATGTCCTGGCCCAGATCGATTTCGGCGCCTTTGGGGTCCACCGTCTTGACCTTGCCGGTCACAACCTGGCCCTTGTCGTTGATCGACACAAAAGTGGTAAACGGATCGGAGTCGAGTTGCTTGATACCGAGCGAAATACGCTCGCGGTCGACATCCACGGCCAGCACCAGCGCCTCCACGTCCTGGCCCTTTTTGTAGTTGCGAACGGCGGCGTCGCCGGGTTCATTCCAGCTCAGATCGGACAGGTGCACCAAGCCGTCGATACCGGCGGCCAGCCCGACGAACACGCCGAAGTCGGTGATCGACTTGATCGGGCCCTTGACGCGGTCGCCCCGCTTTGTGTTCTGCGCGAATTCCTGCCACGGATTGGCCTTGCACTGCTTCATGCCAAGGCTGATGCGGCGTTTGTCTTCGTCGATCTCGAGCACCATGACTTCGACTTCGTCACCCAGGGTAACGATCTTGCTGGGCGCGACGTTCTTGTTGGTCCAGTCCATTTCGGACACATGGACCAGGCCTTCGATTCCGGGTTCGAGTTC
>JANYBQ010000307.1 GCA_025360705.1 Betaproteobacteria bacterium
GGCCGATATCTTCTGCGCGAAGGTGATGATGATCAGGTCGGCCCCGAGCGTCGAGATGATGGCGCCGAACTCGGCCTCGCCCGACCTGCGCAGACGCCGGAAGGCCGTGATCTCGATCAGCACCGAGAGCAGCCCACAGACCACGATGGCGAGCAGGAATCCCAACCACAGGGGGAAACCGGCCATGACGCTGTACAGGGCCACGAATGCGCCCGTCATGAACACCGCACCATGTGCGAGGTTCATCAGGTGGTGGATGCCGAAGACCAGCGTGAAACCGAGCGCGAAGAGCGCGTACACGCCCCCCACCACCAGACCGTTGAGAAGTTGTTGTGCCAGCATGTCAGACCGTGACCGGCTCCGTTGCATCCACCACATGGCGCACGGCCAGCCAGCCGAAGGCCATGGCGCGGCTGAGCGAGTAACCGCTGTTGTAGCCCACACCCGCCGCTGCGCGCGCCGAGCCCTCCCCCACCACATACAGGCCATCGATGGCCGTGCCATCCGCGCGCAGCACACGGCCATCCCCATCGGCGCGCACACCACCGGCGGCGATGCCGGTGTTGAGCAGGCGCATACGCATGCCGTGGAATGGCGCGCGCTCGACCGGGCCCATGTTGGGATTGGGTTGGTGGTTCCAGTCACCGCGGAAACGCCGCACCGACAGGTTGGAGCCGCGGCCGAAATCGGTGTCGGTACCAGTCAATGACATCGCGTTGAAACGCGCCGCGGTAGCCTCCAGCCCTGCTGCTTCGATTCCCAGGCGGGCGGCAAGTTCGGCCAGCGTGAGGGCACTGGTCACCAGGCCCTGCGGGTAGGTCTCGCCAGGCATCGCACGCCCGAGACCGTACCTGGCATGGTGGTTCTCGTCCCACACCATGAAGACTGGCAGGTTGGCCGGCCGGCCCTGTGCATCCTGCTGCAGGGCGCACGCGACGATGTCCGAGTGGAACGAGTCGTCACAGAAGCGCTCCCCGCGCTGGTTGACCAGGAAGGTATGTGGCAGGCAGTGCTCGAAACATGCGCGGTAACCGGTGTCGCCCTCGAATGCAGGGCTGCCCAGGCGGTAGCCGGGCAACACCGGGGCGGCCCATGCGGGCAGTGCACGCACCTCGCCGCCCAGCGGGGCTGCCAGCGTCATCGCGTCACCGCGGATCGTGTCAGGAGTGACGCTGCCACCGTCCTCGGGAGGAATGCCGGTAAAGCGCTCGGAGAAGGCACGCGACCAGTCGTGCGCGCCCGTGGCGAGGATCACCGCGCCGTGCAGCTCGACGCTGCCCTGCGGCCCCTGGCAACATACGCCGGTGACGGTGCGGCCATCCTGCAGCAAAGCCGTTGCCGCATGGCCCAGCAACAAACGCACCGGCCTGCGCAGCACGGCCTGGAACAGCGCGGCGACGATGCCGGTGCCGAAGGTCAGCACATCCTGAGCGCGGCGCTCGGCCACCAGCGGCCAGTCCCAGCGTGACTTGCTCGACATTCCGCCCCAGGCGAACATCTCGGCGTAGGTGATGCCGACCGGGAAATGCGGGCTCACATGCAGTTGCGCGCGCGCCGCGCCCAATTGCCGGCCATCAAAGGGCGCGCCGGTGAGGTAGCGCCCGGTGGCACGTGCACCGGAGAGGTTCGGGTAGTAGTAGTCGGGGTAGTCGGCAATCAGCTCCCAGCGGATGGCGCCCACCTGCTCCAGCCAGGCGGCGGCATCGGCCGCGCCACGGATCCAGCGCTCGCACAAGGCCGCATCCACACTGGAGGCATCACGCCCCGCCGCGGCCTGCACGTAGGCCAGGGTGTCGGCCACGGAGTCCTCCAGCCCCAGGCGGCGCGCAACATGGTTGGCCCCCAGCCACACCTGGCCACCCGAGTAGGCCGCTGCGCCACCAACCTTGTCGCCCGCCTCGACGAGCGTGACATCGAGGCCCAGTTCTGCGGCAGTGATGGCCGCGGTCAGGCCTCCGATGCCGGCTCCGACGACCACAAGCGACTTTTTTTTCATCCACCCACCACCATTTCACATCCACGGCCACGCCACCCATAGGCTTGCCAACCGATATATCGGGCCGCGCAAAAGTAACGCCGACTGTAGCGCATACCAATCCGGAATCCGGTCAATTTCTCTAGGGAAACCCCTATTTACCGGCCGCCGCGCAGCTGAAATACTACGATTTCGTTGTATTTTGCAAACCCACAAGGAGTACCCCCGTGAAACTGCCCTTCTTCCTGACTGCCCTGGCCATCGCCACCAGCGCTTCCTCTGTCTCCGCGCAGGAGATCTCGATCGGCGTGCCGGTGTCCCTCACCGGGGTTTATGCATTCGTCGGCACCGCCGCCGTCAAGGGCCTGCAGATGGCTGTGGACGAGATCAACGCAGGCAGCGAGGCAGGCCCTGGGCGCACGCTCAAGCTGGTGATCGCCGATGACGGGTCCAATACCAACCAGACCATCACGCTCGTCAACCGCCTGGCCAATGTCGACAAAGTGATGGCCATCGCCGGACCGAGCGCATCGCCCACCGTTCTGGCCGTGTCGCCCGTGGTCAACCAGTTGCAGATCCCCATGCTGGGCATCGCTGTCACGCAGGCCGTGAACAAGGCCGGACCGTGGTCGAACCGGGTCCTCAATTCGCCCACCACGCTGATGACGGTGCTTGCCAACTACACGCTGGACTCGGTCAAGCCCAAGACCATCATGACGGTCGCCAGCCGCGACAACGACGGCGCCGCCGCGCAGACCAAGGTGATCCGCTCGGTGCTGGAGGGCAAGGTCTCGTTCATGCCGGAAGAAAGCGCGATGATGGCCGAGACCGACTTCTCGGCGCTCTCCACCAAAATCGCCAGCATGAAGCCCGACGCCGTCATGATCACGATGAACGACTCGGCCGCGGCGAACATCCTCCTGCAGGCCAAGCAGGCCGGTGCGCCCCCCAACCTGCGCTTCGTCGCCAACAACGCGGCCGCCTCGGCCAGTTTCCTGCGCATCGGTGGCAAGGCCGTCGAGGGCACGCTGATCGGCACGGACGCCTTCCCGGAGATCCGCACCGACGCCCTGGCCAAGACCTTCGTGGCCGACTTCCAGAAAAAGTACAACGCCATCCCCGACCAGTGGAACGCCGTCGGCTACACCATCGGCAAGCTTTATGGCCACGCCCTCTCCAACGTCAAGGGCGCGGTCACCCGCCAGAACCTGAACGATGCCGTGGTCACCACGCGCAACTTCCCCGTGGTGCTGGGCAGCGGCAAGGGCAACTTCAGCTTCACCGGCCCCGAGCGCGAGCCGACCTACGAGCCGATCCTGATCACCGTCAAGGACGGCAAGTTCATCCCCGCTCCCTGAAGGCTACCGGCGGCGCAGCAGCAGTGACGCGGCCTGCGCCGCCGGCATGCCCACGCGCACGCCTGCCGCCCGGGCCAGGGCATTGACCGCACTGATGATGCCGTCGTGGTAGCTGCTCAGCCCGTCCCCCATGCGCGCGGTGCGCGCGTCCACCGTAGCACCGGCCAGGTCCTCAGCCTCGACGATCGCCAGCCCGGCCACACCGGCATCCTCACGCCCCTTGCCTCCATCC
>JANYBQ010000378.1 GCA_025360705.1 Betaproteobacteria bacterium
TGTCGCACAGCGGTTGGACGCGCGGACAGCGATACGCGTAGGGGCAGGCGCCCGGCAATTGCGGTCGCGGCGTCATGCCGATGGTCCGCCTTCTTGCCTGCGTCGGGCCTTTGGGTTCCATCCGCGGCACGGCGTTGAGCAAGGCGCGTGTGTAAGGGTGCGCTGCATTCTGGAACAGGGTTTGCGGTGTGCCTTGTTCGACGATGCGGCCCTGGAATATTACGGCCACCTCGGCACACAAATGGTCCACCACGGCCAGGTCGTGGCTGATCAGCAGGTAGGTGACACCAAACTGGTTTTGCAGGTCCTGCATCAGGTTCAGAACCTGGGCCTGTACCGACACATCGAGTGCACTGACCGGCTCGTCGGCCACGATCAGTCGCGGGCGCGTGATCAAGGCGCGTGCGATGGCGATCCGCTGGCGCTGGCCACCCGAAAACTCGTGCGGATATTTGTCGAGGTCGGTGGCGCGCAGGCCCACCGACACCAGCACGTCCTGCGCCAGCCGGCGCCGCTCCGCCGGGGTTGTGCCGCTTTGAACCTCGAGCGGTTCGGTCACGATGCGTTGCACGGTCTGGCGCGGATCGAGCGATCCATAAGGGTCCTGGAACACCATCTGAAAATCGCGCCGTGCTTCGCGCAGCGCTACCGCATCCAGCGTAGCCATGTCGCGCCCGAGAATGCGAACACGGCCGGTATTGGGTTGCTCCAGCGCCATGACCAGGCGCGCCAGCGTGGACTTGCCGGAGCCGGATTCGCCCACGATGCCCATACTGCGCCCGGCGTGAATCGTGAAGCTGACGCCCTGCAAAGCATGCACCAGCGGTGGATTGCCCCATAACTTTTCGCGCGGCAAGGTGTAGCTGCGCGTCACCGTGTCGACGGCCAGCAATACCGGTGGTGTTTGCGCCTCGACGGTTGGTATTGCGATGGCGCCGCTCATTGGACATCCTGCGCGCTTCGCACCGCGGTATTCGCTTTGAGAGCGGCCCGGCGGCTCATGCTAAGTCCCCCGCGGCTACCGCGTCGAGCCGCAGACAACTGGCCTCGTGCCCGGGCTCCAGGGTCGTGGCCATGGGCCGCGTCACCACGCAGAAGTCGCGCGCCCATGCGCAGCGATCCGCGAATGAACAACCGGGCGGCATGTCCACCAGTTCCGGTACGGTGCCACGGATAGTCGTCAGACGCTGGCCCCGCGGAGCACCCAGCCGCGGACGTGCACCGAACAGGCCGCGCGTGTATGGATGCGCCCGGTTCGCGAATACGCTCGCGGTAGGGCCGCTTTCGATCACGCTGCCGCCGTACATGACCATCATGCGCTGCACGTTTTGCGCGATCACGCCCAGGTCGTGCGAGATCAGCAGCAACGCCATGGAACGCTCCGTGACCAGGTCCTGGATCAGGTCCAGGATGTGACCCTGGATGGTGACGTCGAGCGCCGTCGTGGGCTCGTCCGCGATCAGCAGATCCGGACCGCAAGCCAACGCCATTGCGATCGTGATGCGCTGGCGTTGGCCGCCGGAGAACTGGTGCGGGTAAGCGTCGATACGACCGGCCGCGTTGTAAATACCCACCCGTTCCAGCAGCGTGATGGTTTCGTGCCGGGCCTGTTCGCGCGCAACACCGCGGTGCAGGCGCATGGGTTCCGCCACCTGGTGTCCGATCGTGTGCACCGGGTTAAGCGCGGTCATCGGCTCCTGGAAGATCATGCCGATACGATTGCCGCGCAGTTGCCGCATGACGGCATCGGGCTGGCCGATGAGTTCCTGGTCGTCGAAGCGGATGCTGCCGGAGACAAGCGCGCCTTCCGGCAACAGGCCCATAAGCGCCATCGCGGTGATGGACTTGCCACAGCCCGACTCACCGACCAGACCTACCGTTTCGCCGCGTTGCAGGCCGAAACTCACGTCGCGAATCGCGTTGGCCAGCCCACGCTGCGTTTGCAGGCGCACGCTAAGGTTATTGACTTCAAGCATCGGTATTTCACAACCTCTCAGCGCTTGCGCGCCAGGCGTGGGTCCATCAGGTCGCTGAGTCCATCACCGAGCAGGTTGAGTCCCAGCACGGCCAGCGCGATAGCCACACCCGGGAAAACCGCCAGTTGCGGTGCCTGGAACAGCAGCGTCTGTGCTTCTGCGAGCATGCGGCCCCAGGACGGTTGGGGAGGTTGGGTGCCCAGCCCGAGATAGGACAAGGCGGCCTCGGCCAGAATTGCAATCGCAAAACGGATCGTGACCTGGACCGTCAGTACTGACAGGATGTTTGGCAATACATGGTCGAAGGTAATGCGCCACGGACCCTTGCCGCAGGCACGCGCGGCCAGCACGAACTCGCGCGACCACAAGGCGTTCGCCGACGCACGCGTGATACGCGCAAAAATCGGGATGTTGAAAATACCGATCGCGATGATCGAGTTGACGATGCCGGCGCCGAACACCGCTGTCATCATGATGGCCGACAAAATAGCCGGGAACGCCAGCGTGAAGTCGGACAGCCGCATGATGAGTTCTTCGGCCCAACCGCGGCGCGCGGCGGCCAGTAGGCCCAGCGAGGCGCCGGCCAGTAAACCGATGCCGACCGCGATCACCCCAACAAGGATCGAGTTGCGCGCACCGACCAGAAGCAACGAAGTGATGTCGCGTCCGAACGGGTCGGTGCCCAGCCAGTGCGCACTGTCCGGCAGCTGCAACTTGGCCGCCATATCGATTTCGTAGGGCGACCAGGGTGTCCATACCAGCGAAAGCCCAGCGGCGAAAACCAGCAGCGTCGTCAATATGCCGCCCAGCAAAAAGCTGCGGTGCGCAAGCGCGCGGCGCCAGAACGGCGGCGGCGCATGGGTGGGCGCAGCCGCCGCCATGGAGACGCCGCTCATATGTCGCTCGCCTTCACGCGCGGGTCGATCACGGCGTACAGGATGTCGACGACGAAGTTGACGATGACCACCATGGTGGCCAGCAGCATCACGCAGTTGCGCACCACGATCAGGTCCCGGTTGGAGATCGATTGAAAGATCAGCCGCCCCAGGCCCGGCAGGTAGAAAACGTTTTCTACCACGATCGTGCCGGCCAGCAACTCGGCTGACTGCAGGCCCATGATGGTGATGACCGGGATCATCGCGTTGCGCAGGACATGGCCCCACAAGGTGGCCCGCTGCGACAAGCCTTTGGCCCGGGCAGTGCGCACGAAGTCTTCGCGCATCACCTCCAGCACCGCCGAGCGCGTAATCCGCGCCAGGATGGCAGCCTGAACTACCGCCAGCGACAGCGCGGGCAGCAACAGCGCTTGCAGTGCCTGCCCGGCACCTTCTTCCCAGCCTGAAAAGCCGCCGGCCGAGAACCACTGCAATTTGACCGAAAACAGCAGGATCAGCAGAATCGCGAACCAGAAATTCGGGATGGCTATGCCGACTTGCGTGAGGCCCATCAACCCGACGTCGCCCAGACGGTTGTGGCGCGCCGCGGCGTAGATGCCGACCATCAACGCCAGCCCGGTAGTCATGAGCATCGCCATCAGCGCCAGCGGCACGGTCAGGGAAAGGCGCTCCATGATCAGATCGAATACCGGCGAACTGTAGGCGTAGCTGTTACCCAGATCGCCTGTCAGCATCCCCGTCACCCAGTGCCAGTACCGTTCCAGGGGTGGCCGATCGAGCCCGAGTTTGGCCGCCAAGGCCCGCACGGCATCGGGCGCGGCGTCCGGCCCCATCATCATCTGGGCCGCGTCGCCTGGCAATATTTCCAGCACCAAAAATACAACCACCGATGCGCCGATCAGCGTCGCGACCAGCGTCAGGATTCGTTTGAGAAGGAACAAGCCCATGGAAGAAACGGAGCTGGACTAACGCGCGTGGTCAGCAGGGTTTATGCGGCTTGTCATGCGAAGGCTGGGATAATTGGTGCCATGGCGTTGATCATTACCGACGAGTGCATCAATTGCGATGTGTGTGAGCCCGAGTGCCCGAATGACGCGATTTTTCTCGGGCTGGAAATCTATGAGATCGATCCCCACAAGTGTACTGAATGCGTCGGCCATTTCGACGAGCCGCAGTGTGTGCAGGTATGCCCGGTTGCGTGTATTCCGGTGAACCCCGATTTCGTCGAAGATCAGGATTCGCTGTGGCGCAAATACCGCCGCCTGCAGGCCGCCCAAAATGCCGGCAATAGTCGATAGCATACGGTCGCGTGGTCTTGCGCCGTATCCGAGCCGCTTGATTACGGTTTGATCGCCTGTTCGGTTTTATCGGCTACAGCGGTTTGGACTTTGCCATCGGATTTTTTGTCGATCTTCTTGTCTTTCTTTTCTAACGCAACCGCAGCCGTAAAGAACTCGGGCTCTTTCTTTTTCTGTTTGGCGCCGGTCTTGTGCACGGCCTCCAAAGACGCGGTCTTGCCGGTTTTGCGGACGGGTAATGGCTTTTTTGACAACTTCGCGACATGGATTTTTTCGCGCGCCAGCCGCTCCTTTTCCATCCGCGCCGCCATTTTGGCCGCCCCTGCGGCAGCTGCGTCGGTCTGGGCCTTCTGCGCCGGGGTGCGGGGGTCGCTGACGTCTACCATTACGGCGCCAGCGCAGGGCTGTTGGCTGTACGAAGTGCCGCATTTGTAAATCGTTTGCCCCCATGCCGGGCTCCAAAACGTGGCGCCGGCCAACAACAGCGGCAATAGCGGCAAACGGGATTTCATGGTTGGGATTCTCCTGGTTCACGTGGCTTGGTATGCAGCAGCATGGTGGCTTTGTCCATCTCGCCATTCAAGAGTTGTGGGAGGGCCTTGAGCGAGCGCGCAATACAAGCGTCGATGGCTTCCTGGTGCACCGCCAGCGGTTTCTTCAGCACCCAGTCTATGACTTCTGCCTTGACCCCCGGATGTCCGATGCCAAGGCGCAGCCGCCAGTAATCGTCGCTGCCCAGTTGATCGTGGATATCACGCAGCCCGTTGTGGCCGGCGTGACTGCCGCCGCGCTTTAGCTTGAGTTGCCCGGGCATGATGTCGAGGTCGTCATGTGCCACCAGGATTTCGTGCGGCGCGATTTTGTAGAAACGCGCCAGTGCCGCGACCGAGCGGCCCGACAGGTTCATGAAAGTCAGCGGCTTTAGCAGCCACACCGGCTGCCCGCTGACGGTAGCACGCGCCATCTGTCCCTGCCACGCCTTGTCGGCGGTCAGCGTAACCTTCAATTCGCGCGCAACGGCGTCCAGCCACCAGAAGCCGGCGTTGTGCCGTGTGGCCTGGTATTCGGCGCCCGGGTTGCCCAGGCCGACAAACAGCTTGATCATGGGTAAATTATCAGTGCAGTATCAAAAAAAAACGGCCCACCGAAGTGGGCCGTTGACCATAAAAGTAATGAGATTACTTTTTCGCGGCGGGGGCTTTTGCAGCCGGCGCTTTGCCAGCGGGAGCAGCCTTGGCAGCAGGTGCTCCGGTTTTTGGCGCAGGAGCTGCTTTGGCCGCGGCGGGAGCTGCACCGGCGGCCCCGGCAGCGGGTGGTGCGTCGGCAGCAGCGGCTTCCGATGCCTCGGCGGGCGGCGTGACAACCGACACCAGCACCGGATTTTCCTTGCCGCGCGTAACGGCGATAACCCCCTTGGGCAAAGCGACATCCTTCAAATGCAGGGACGCACCCTTCTTCAAGCCTCCCAGATCGACCTTGATGAACTCCGGCAGGTCCGCCGGGAGGCAGGAGATGTCGAGCTCGGTCACCACGTGGTTGACCAGGCAGTGATCGAGCTTGACCGCTTGCGATTCTTCCTCGCCGCCGTAGTGCAGCGGCACTTTCATGTGCAGGCGGGTGTTGGCCTCTACACGCTGAAAGTCGGCGTGCAATATGAGTTGTTTGAACGGGTGCATTTGCACGTCGCGCAGCAAAACCTGACTGCTGGTGGCGTTGAACTCCATGTCCAGAATGGTGGAATGGAAAGTTTCCTTCTTGAGTGCGTGCCACAAGGCGTTGTGGTCGAGCTCAATCAGTTGGGGCTGGCCGGTGCCACCATAAACAATACCGGGCGTGCGACCGGTGATGCGAAGACGGCGGCTCGCACCCGTCCCCTGCAAGGCGCGCTCAAAAGCGACGAATTTCATAGCTAACTCCTGTGAGAGTCCACCGCGACCAGTGTGACTCCGGTTTTAAAAAGTCCGCGCACCGGATTTGATGCGTAGGCCACGATTGCCCCGATCAGAAAAGATTTTCCTGATCGGAGAACAAACTCATTACCGAGTCGCCCTTGGCAATCCGCTGGATCGTCTCGGCGATCAGCGGGGCCACGGTCAACTGGCGGATTTTCCGGCAGCTTTCGGCCGCCTTGCTCAGCGGAATGGTGTTGGTAACCACCACTTCGTCCAGGGCCGTTCCCTGTGCGATGCGCTCTATCGCCGGACCCGAAAAAATCGGGTGCGTGCAATA
>JANYBQ010000392.1 GCA_025360705.1 Betaproteobacteria bacterium
CGGAAGTCGTGGCCCCACTGGCTCACGCAGTGCACTTCGTCGATGGCGAAAAGGCTCAGCTTGCCACTGTTGCGCATGGCATCGAGCTGGGCCAGAAAACGCGGCGTGGTGACGCGTTCCGGCGCGGCGTAGAGCAGCGTGAGTTCGCCGCGCAACATGCGTTGCTCGATCCGCGCGGCTTCCTCCCCTGACAACGTGGAGTTGAGAAAAGCAGCGCTTACGCCGGCTTCGTGCAATGCGCCGACCTGGTCGTGCATGAGTGCGATCAGCGGGGAAATAACCACCGTTGTGCCGCGTCCGGCGCGCTGGCGTGTGATGGCCGGTATCTGATAACACAGCGACTTGCCGCCGCCCGTGGGCATCAACACGAGGGCGTCGCCGCCCGCGGCCACATGGTCCACCACCGCTTGCTGCGGCCCGCGAAACTGCTCGTAGCCAAAGACCTCGCGCAGCACGGTGCTGGCAGCGCAGGCCCGTTCCGGCAAAGGCGACAAGACCGCGTTCAAAAAGGTTCTGCTCCCATAACCCCCATTGTCCGGGATTCGCCGCGCTTCCTCAAATGGATTAAAGCCTATATGATACGCTGGCAAGCATGGCTGAAGCGTGCTTCGCGACCCCGCTCATCCGGACTGTATTCAGCATCCATTATTGAGGTGAACATGAAAAGAATTTTGCGCACATTCGTTGGTATTGTTGCCTGTAGCTTTTTAGTCACCTTCCTGGCTTCCTGTGGCGGAGGTGGCGGTGGAGGCATCGTAGCCAGCCCGGTTGCGATCAGCGGCACGGCCGCTACCGGAGCGCCGATTACCAACGCGATGAATGCCGTTGTCACGCTCAAGGACTCGTCGGCCGTGGCACAACTCGCCATCACCACCACAGACGCCATGGGCACCTACAGCTTCACCCAGGATCAAATCAAGGGCTTTACGGCTCCTTTCATGATTCAGGTCAGCTACAGGATTGGCGGGGTCAATTTCTATCTGCACTCGGCTGTGACGGCGCAAGACGTTACCAGCGGCAACGCCACCATCAACATCACCCCGTTTACCGATGTCGTCATCGGCAATCTGGCGGGTCAGGTTGCGCAAAACGTGTTCAATAACGGCAATTTTGCAAGCCTGCTGACACCGGCCGCTTTGAGCGCCGGTGTTCAGGCATTGGATGTATTGCTGCAACCGGTGCTGACCCAGCTTGGGTTGTCGGCCACGCTGGACCTGTTGCACCAGTCCTTCAATGCCAATGGGTCCGGCCTGGATGCGCTGCTGGATTCGGTCCATGTCAGTGTTGACCCGACCACAAGAAGCCAGACCTTCACCAATACCCGCAACGGCACCTCGGTCAGCGGCACGCTCGGCGCTCTTCCCCCAACACCGCTGTCCACGACCGGCAGCGCCAGCTTGACCGACTTGCAGGCCGTCAACGCGCTGTTCGCCAACTTTGCCAGCGTGATGGCAACCAACCCGACGGCCACCACACCGGCGCTGCTGGCGTTGTTTGACCAGCCCAACTTCATCGACAACGGCAAGGCACTTCCGACGTTCCTGCAACAAATCGTCAACAACCCGGGCATTGCCGGCGCGACATTGTCGTTTTCCAATATTGCGCTGGAAAGCACCCCGGCCATATTTGCGTCAATGGTCCCGACCAGCGCCACCGCTTCCTACAAGGTGGGGTTCACCATTTTGCAGAATAACAAGGCCACCGGCCGCCTGGACTTTATTGTTTACAAAAGCGCTGGTGGCAGCTGGCTTGTATTGGGCAATCTGTTCAAGGCCAAGATCGACTTCTCGGCCTTCGAGGGCAACAACAACGGCATCATGTGCACGGGCTTGCTGTTGAATATTACGGATAAAGGAGCGTTTAGTTCTCCGATCAGCTACGCAACTGTGACCGGCCCGGGCTTGCCCACTGGCGGTGTCATGTTGTTCCAGGGGGGAAGTAGCAACGGTAACTCCTTTACCCTGGCCGCGCCTGGGGCGGTTTTCAACGGAACGGCAACGACCCCGGCCACGATCAATTGCTCGTATAACAGCGTGTACGCGATGACGGACACCGCCATTGCCAACATCACCAGCCTCCCGGCGCAATATGTCGTCGTGCTGCACAACGTGACGGGGCAAACCGACACAATTTTGGCAACCTACCAGCCCAAGGTATTCTCGGCGCCCCTCACACAAGCGCAGTTGGTGAGCAGCATTTTCCCGACCAATATCGTGTCGTCCGCGTCGCTCCGGAATGCAGCCGTAGGGGGTAGTACGGTGACCATCAGTTGGACCGCTCCGGCGGCGGCGTTCGAGTACGCCAATGCTCTCAACGTTTTCATCAGCAGCAACAGCGGCGGGAGCAATTTGAACTTTGACTTGACCCCATCCCAGACCAGTCAATTGGTGACGCCGCAGGTCACGGTTTCACCCAATGGAGCGGGCGCCACGGTGGAATACGTGGACAGCGCCTTCCGCACTATTTGGGCAAGCCCAGGCCAACTTTAATCGGCCTGTTTTGTTCTGCGCTGGGCAATTTGGCCCAGGGTGGTTTGTCTGCCGGGTGTGATCTTGCCGAACGTGGATGGAACACCATGAAACCATTGACCTACACCCGCGCCCAAGCCCTGCCGGCCATCCTGGCACAACGTATCGTGATCCTGGACGGCGCCATGGGCACCATGATCCAGCGCTTTCGACTTGACGAAGCGCAGTACCGCGGCGCCGGCTACAGCGGCGCGGGCTCACAAGGGGCGCGTTTTGCCGACTTCCACCGGGACGTCAAAGGCAACAACGAGTTGCTGAGCCTGACGCGGCCCGACATCATCGCGGACATCCATGAAGCCTACCTGGCCGCCGGTGCCGACCTGGTGGAAACCAACACCTTCGGCGCCACCCGCGTGGCCCAGGCCGACTACGACATGTCGTCCCTGGCGCGCGAAATGAACCTGGCCTCCGCAAAAATAGCGCGCGCCGCCTGCGACAAGTTTTCCACGCCCGACAAGCCGCGTTTTGTGGTCGGCGCGCTCGGACCCACGCCCAAAACGGCCAGCATCAGCCCCGACGTCAACGACCCCGGCGCACGCAACGTCACGTTCGAACAATTGCGCGCGGCCTACCATGAGCAGGTGCTGGCCCTGATGGAAGGCGGCAGCGACCTGTTGCTGGTCGAGACGATTTTCGACACGCTGAACGCCAAGGCGGCGCTGTTCGCCATCGACGAGGTGTTCGAGCAAACCGGCGAGCGGCTGCCGTTGATCATCAGCGGCACCGTCACCGACGCATCCGGCCGCATCCTGAGTGGCCAGACCGTCACCGCGTTCTGGTACAGCGTACGTCACGCGCAGCCGCTGGCCGTCGGCCTGAACTGCGCCCTGGGAGCCGCCTTGATGCGTCCCTATATCCAGGAACTGGCCCGCATGGCACCGGACACCTTCATAAGCTGTTACCCCAACGCCGGCCTGCCCAACCCGATGTCGGAGACCGGCTTCGACGAAACCCCGGACGTCACCTCGCGTCTGCTGCACGCGTTCGCAGCCGAAGGGCTGGTCAATATCGTTGGCGGCTGCTGCGGCACCACGCCGGAGCATATTGGCGCCATCGCCCAGGCGGTCGCACCGCTGGCCACACGGTCGCGGGCGCGGCAGAACTTCTACAAGGAAGCCGCATGAGACATCCAGTGTCAACCCTTCGCCTGGGAAATGTTGAGAGCCCCTTTGGCAGGGTGCTGGGCGTCAGCCTGATTTAGCTAGGTTGTCCACGGGGTCTGACGGCAACCCCGATGGGCTGACTGCCAGTGGCGACGGCAGCACCCAGCGAGGTCAGCGCGCCGCTACCCGCATCGATGCTGAAGGCGGAACTGCTGTTGTCACCGAGGTTGGCCACGTACAGGGTGGCGCCCATCGCATCGATGGTCAGCGCATGTGGGGATGAACCCGTGGGCACCGGCGAACCGACGACCGTCAAGGCGCCCGTGCCTGAATTGATGGAGAGCACTGTAATGGTGCTCGAACCCACATTGGCCACATAGACATAGCGCCCGTTGGGATGTACGGCCACGGAATTGGGTGATGCGCCGGTGTTGGTGTAACCAATGACGCTCAGCACGCCGGTATTCGCATTGATACTGAAGGCCGCCACGCTGGCACCGCTGTTGGATACAGCGTAGGCAAATCTGCCGGTGGGGTCGACGGCGATGCTGTGGGGCCCAAGCACGGAATTGGCGACGGTACCGGCCAGCAGCGTCAGGGCGCCGGTGGTGCTATTGACGCCAAAGACCGAGATGGAATTGCCGACCTCATTGGCCACGTAGACGTAATTGCCGGAGGGGTGCGCCGCCAGCGCATAAGGGAAGCTGCCTGTGGCGACCGGTGCACCGATGGCCGTGAGCACGCCAGTTGTTGCGCTGATGGCAAAAGCAGAAACCGTACTGGCCGAGTAATTGACGACCCAGATAAACCGGCCCAGAGGGTCCATGGCCACGCCGTACGGATTCACCGTGGCGGGCGAACTGAGCGGTATCAGGCTGAGGGAGCCGGCGATGTTGTCGATGCTATAGGCCGACAGGCTGGAACCCGTCAAGTTGCTGACGTAGGCAAACAGACCGTCGGGCGTCATGACCACGGAATAAGGGTAGGAGCCCGTGGCAATAGTGCCCAGGGATGTCAGCGCCCCGGAATTCGCGTTTATGCGGAGAATCGACAGCGTGTTGCTGGTGCTGTTGGCCACCAGCGCCAGGCTACCCGGCTCAGCCACGGCCACACAGGCCACCACGACGTTGGTGACAGCAGCGCTCGCTGTGCCGCTGCCGTTTTGCACCGTACAGGTCTGACCGGCAGGCTGCGTCTGCACGCCCACGTTGTACGGCGCGTTGTCGGCAACCGGGGTGGCAAAAGTGAAGGCGCCACCCGCCGCCACGGCCAGATTGTTGCCGGCGCCGTTTTGCAGCACCAGACCCGTACCCGCGAGGCCGCTGACCGTACCGCCTACGGTGTGTGTCACGCCTGGTACAGGAACGGAAACGGCGGGAATGGATACGGCGAAGGTGAGCAGATCACCCCCCGCGTGTACCGGCTTGAAGGGACGGCTGCACGAGAACGAGAAGCCGAATACAACGGTGCCGTTGTCCACGTGCGACAAGCCGATATCGACGGTGGTGCTGCCGACACCACGCAGGTAGCTA
>JANYBQ010000394.1 GCA_025360705.1 Betaproteobacteria bacterium
CCACACAAAGTGGTACTCAATTTGAAATACCGTGTGGCTTCCATATCTGTAGTCCATCCCGCACCTCCAGCCCCGCCATTTTCTCAGCTGAAGCTGACCGGCTGGAAGCCGGTGGTTTTAACCTTGTGATGGACAATAAAACGGGTATTGCCGCCCCGCCACGCGGTCCAGGTCCCACCAGTGGCCCAGCAACTCGCGCGTTACCGCGGTAACACCGGGCCAACTGTCCGCGCGCCAATCGGCCACCCGTTGGCGAATATCATCCACCAGCGGTATCGGCACCTGGCGGCGGGTGTTCTCCCGCGTGTCGATGATCTCGTAGCCCGCCGGGCGGCGACCTTCTGCAAGGGCCAGTGTTCGGTCGGCCCGCTCAGTCCAATGGCGGGCCGGTTCGGTAAACGCGTTGTTAATGATGAGCGAGGATGGGGCCGTCATGCCTGGAGCCTCTGCGCAAATTCTTTGATGCGATGGATGGCCCGTTTGAGGCTGGGTGAAGCCAGCTCGGCGTGGCGGCTATCCCATAACTTGTCCGCGAACGCTGTCAAGTGCTGGTTGTATAGCGGGCCATGCTTTGCTTTTGACCCATCGGCGGGCACGAATTCGCTGGCGAACCGGCGCGATTTACTTTTGCGAGCCAAATTCAGCAGCACTTGTTTCGGGTCTGGCAACTCGTCCGGGTAGGCCGGTATCTTGACTGCCGGCACCTGGATCAATTTAGCAATGCCATCCCTATCGGCAAGAAGCCAGGATTCCACCTCGCGCACAGCGACGCGCATCAGCATGCGATCAGGCAATTTTCCAATTTTCCAGTCCTTGAGCAGATCGGGCACACATGGGTAAGTGTCCAGATCCGTCATCACGATGTGCGGCACCACATGGCACGCGTTTCGGAAGTTGGCAATACGGCTTTTAATCTGCCCAAACCCTCCTGCCCGAAAAACTGTTGTCACCTTCAGCGTGTGGCCGGCCAAGCTAACCAGTCGCCGCAATACCGCTTCGCTTGGCGCGTCCTCCACTACGAGCAGACAGTCCATGGTCAGGCAATCGCCTTTCAAAAAAGCAATATCTGCTCAAGATTTTGAGGGCGCGCCTTAGGCAGCATCACTTCCGCAATGCTGTAGCCGGCCTCTATCAAGCCCTCCTCCTTTGGTGTGACGGTATGCACACTTGTGCCGTTACTGGAGGGCTCCAGGCGAACAACTTCCCTGGGGTCTATGCTTTCGTCGCTTAGCAGGGCTTGACTGTGGGTTGACACAAACACTTGACGGCGGTGTTTTGCCGCCCGCTGCATCTGCCAGATAAGGGAGTGAATCTTCTCGACAATGGCTTCATTCAGGGAGAGCTCAGGCTCTTCCAGCAGCAGCAATGAGTCACCATCGAGCAGGCTCCACATAATGCCAAGCAGGCGCAACGTGCCGTCAGAAAATTGGTCCTCCCTCTGCCACCCCGCGTCAGGCCGCCAATGCTCATACAGCGCCTCGATGTGCGGCACCCCTCTCTCGTCAGGCCCAAAGCGCAGATTGCTCATGTTGGGTACGCATGCTCGGAGCGCAGTTTCAATTTTTCTCAGCCGGGCATCTCGAAATTTCTTCGGCGTTTTTGCGATCCGCTCCAAAAAGGCCTGGCCAAATGGATCGGCCTCCAATTTGAATCCACCAAACTGGTCCGCAAACTTCAGCAACTGTGGCACCAGGTGAAGATAGGTCACCGAGCCAAAGAAGTCCGCCAGCTCCCGGAATGCGCGGTTCGCGCTGATCTGTTCAAGTGCTGTTTGTGTCAGGCGGTCCGGGTCCTTTGCATCCTCCGCGTTGGGCCGGTCGATCACCAACTCGCCGGTAGCAAGATTCTCGACGCGCTCCTGTGTGATGACGGCGCGCTGCAGCCCTTTACCCTCACTCTTGAACTTCAAGGTGTAGCGCCATGCAGCCACTGTGTCCGCGGTCAGCGATACGTCCAGCGCAATCATGATTTCCGGGTCTCGCCGAGCCGCAAGGCAGCGTAACTTGGTCACACCACCCCGATCTTTGACGGCCTTCTGGAAGCCGCCGCCTTCGGGCTTTGCGATGTCGCGCAGGAAACGCATCACGTCCAGCAGGTTCGACTTGCCAGACGCATTGGGCCCAATGATGTACACCCGTTCACGTAGAACCGCTTCCGCGTCTTTGAAGTTGCGCCAGTTCTTAAGTTTGATTTTGGTAATCAGCATATTTTTCGCCTCGCTTGCTTTGGCCCCAATCAATTCGACCGTATGTCCAGCTTCATCACCTTCAGGGATTCAATGCCCCGGTCGTCCACGATTTTGACCGCCACCAGCTTGTTCACACCGGCCTCGAACGGCAGCGACACGGTGCCGACAAAATGCTTGAGCAAGTCTTCGTCCAGCTCGGCGCGGATATCTTTTTTCAGCTTCATCCAGCCCTCGTCCTTGCCCGCCATGGGAAAGAAGAACTGGTGCGGAAACAGCGAACGCCCGTCGTAGTCGGTATCCAGCGACTAGGCTGCAATCTTGCCTTTGCCGCCCGAGACCAGTTCTCCTTTGGCCGTGTCGAAGTAGTCAAATCCATTCACCTCTACGCCATCCGATTGCGCTGCCGCCTGGAATTGCTCCCATAGGGCGATATTCCCCACCGCTGAATGGTCGGCCGGGAGCAGTTGCAAAAGAATAGATTCCAGCCGCTGCTGTCTCGTCTCCGCCATGTGCAGTTCCTGTT
>JANYBQ010000417.1 GCA_025360705.1 Betaproteobacteria bacterium
CGCCGAGTGCGGATCGTTGGTGCGCGCCATGGCCACGGTGTAGTTATGGTTCTTCAGGCCGTTGTCGGCTTCATTGGCGATCGGCGTGCCGCTTTTCTTTTCCTTCATGCCCGGCTCGAAGCCGCCGCCTTGCACCATGAAGGAAAAGAAAAGCGGCACGCCGATCGCCAATGAAGCCGACAACGGCCTGAAGAACCATAACTACACCGTGGCCATGGCGCGCACCAACGATCCGCACTCGGCGACCGCCCAGTTCTTCATCAACGTCGCCGACAACGGCTTCCTGAACCACTCCGCGCCTTCCGCGCAGGGCTGGGGTTACGCCGTATTCGGCAAGGTGACAGGTGGAACCGATATCGTCGACAAACTCAAGGGTGTCAAGACCGGTCGCAAGGGTTTCCACGACGACGTGCCCAACGACGACTTGGTAATTGAAAAGGCCGTTGCGCTCTGACCGCTCCCGCCAGCCTGGGCCATGTACCCGCGCCATCGTCTTGGCGCACGATCGACTTCATCTCGGACCTGCATCTGCACGTCAGCGAGCCGGAAACCTTTCTGGGCTGGCAAGACTATATGCAGCGTACCCCGGCCCAGGCGGTCTTCGTACTGGGCGACCTGTTTGAAGTGTGGGTGGGTGACGATGTGATAAACAGCGTGGCGCCGGCGCCGCGGGATGGAGACAGTTTTGAGGACCGCTGCGCCCAGACCCTCAAACAGTGCGCGGCGCAACGCGATGTGTTCTTCATGCGCGGCAATCGTGACTTTCTGGTGGACGAGACTTTCACGCGTGCCTGCGATGTGCAACTGCTGGACGATCCCAGCGTGCTGACTTTCGCCGGCCAACGCTGGCTGTTGTCGCATGGCGATGCGTTGTGTCTCGACGACACCGACTACATGCAGTTTCGCGCGCTGGTGCGCAGCGCGGCCTGGCAGCAGGAATTTCTGGCACAGCCGCTGGCGCAACGCAAAGCCATTGCACGCCAAATGCGCGAGCGCAGCGAAGCCCTCAAGCGCTCCCATCCGGTCCTGGTAGACGTCGATTCGCACGAAGCCGCGGCCTGGTTGAAGATGGCCGATGCCACTCGGCTGATCCATGGCCACACCCACCGGCCCGCGGACCATGACCTGGGCGGCAATTTGCAACGCATCGTGCTTGGCGACTGGGACCTGCGCGCCAGTCCGCCGCGTGCGCAGATACTGCGCATCGCAACCAACGCGGCCACCGGGCCGGCGACGGTACAGCGTCTGGCCCTAGTACTCGAACACAGAAATATCGAAACATGAAAGCGCGCCTTCGCACCCATGCCGTCGTTGCAAATCCTCGCCATAGCTACGGCTATGTCCGCGGTTTGCGCCTAGGCCTGAGCGCGAATGCATCACTTTCATTTTGTTCCGATACCTCTGTGTCTGAGTACTAGCGCCGGCTTGACGCATAAGACTGATTCGCGTGCCGGACTGGCTGAATATTTTGCGTGGTAAATGGCCCCGGCCGCGCGATATACCGGACGGATTGTGGCGACAAACGCTGGCGAATTTTCCATTTCTGAGCCGACGCTCCGAGTCGGACATTGCGGCCCTGCGCCAGCTGACCCGGCAATTTCTGGATCAGAAAGAATTCCACGGCGCTGGCGGGCTTCAAATCAGCGATGAAATCGCAGTGGCGATTGCCGCGCAGGCATGTCTTCCAGTGCTGCACATCGACACGCCTTACCGATGCCTGGACTGGTATCGGGATTTCGTGGGTATCGTGGTGCATGCGGGTCCGGTACGGGCACAACGCGAGACCGTTGACGCCGCGGGCGTTGTGCAACGCTATGACGAAATCCTGACCGGTGAAGCGATGCAGGACGGGCCGGTAACCCTGAGCTGGCAGGATGTGATGGACGCGGGTCAATCGGCGCACGACGGGTACAACGTGGTGATCCACGAGTTCGTACACAAGATCGATATGCGCAGCGGTATTGCGGACGGTTGCCCTCCTCTGCCGACGGGTTTTATGGGCGCGCCATCGCGCTTGGCAGCCCACCGAATCTGGCTTTCGGCCCTACACGCGCACTACCAGGATTTTTGCGACAAGCTCAGCATGGCGGAGCGTTTTGGCGGCGCGCCGCAATGGCTGGACCCTTACGCGGCCGAGTCGATCGACGAGTTTTTCGCCGTTGCCAGCGAGGCCTATTTTGTGAATCCGGAAAACTTCATGCGCGATTTCGCGGCGCTGGTTCCGCTGTTCGATGCTTTCTTCAAACCTTCTCGGCAACCAGGTTGATCGGGTCGATCTGCCAGGGGTCGAGAAACTGTTCGGCGTAGCGCAGGTACACCTTCTCGGCCACAAACACGTCGAATAGATCGGGGTCGATGTGCCCGTTCTGCTTGAAGCGTTGCATGATGCCCATCGCCTGCGACAGCTTCATGCCGGGCTTGTAGGGCCGGTCGCTCGCGGTCAGCGCCTCGAAGATATCGGCAATGCCCATCACGCGCGCCTGCACCGACATTTGATCGCGCGTCAGGCCTTTCGGGTAACCCTTGCCGTCCATGCGTTCATGGTGGCCGCCGGCGTACTCCGGCACGTTGCGAAGGTGGCTGGGCCAGGGCAGTTTCTCCAGCATTTTGATGGTTGCCACAATATGGTGGTTGATGGTGTTGCGCTCGGACTGCGTCAGTGTGCCGGCGCGTATCGTCAGGTTTTCCAATTCGTCCGACGTCAAAAATTCGGTCTCCACGCCTTCGACATTGCGCCATACGCGGCTGCCCGCAATCTGGCGCACGCGTTGCAACGCGTCGTCGCGCGTGGTCTCGGCGCCAATATTGGTGCTGCGCAAAAATGCGCGGTCCGCCTCCAGCGTATCCATCTCGGCCCTGTAACCGATCCAGATGGCGGACTCCGAATCGGGGTTGACCTTTACGCGCAACTCCAGCTGCCGGCGCAAGGCGCCAATCTCGGCGTCGCGCTTGAGCACTTCAAACCGCGTGTCGATCAACCCGATGCGGTCGTACAGGGTTTGCAGCTTGGTTGCCTTGTCCACCACATGCACCGGCGTGGTGACCTTGCCGCAGTCATGCAGCAGTCCGGCGATCTTGAGTTCATAGCGGTCCCGGTCGTCCATCTTGAACGACGCCAGCGGGCCTTCGGTGGTGGAGTTGACGGCTTCGGCCAGCATCATCGTAAGGGCCGGCACGCGCTGGCAATGACCACCGGTGTAATGCGATTTTTCGTCGATCGCCAGATTGATCAGGTTGATGAAGGACTCGAACAGCTCTTCCAGCTGGGTCATCAACAGGCGGTTGGTCAAGGCTATCGCCGCCTGCGACGCGAGCGACTCCACCAGACTCTGGTCGGCGCTTGAAAAACTTACCACCTCGGTCGAGCCAGGCCGCTGGGCGTTAATCAATTGCAACACGCCGATCACATCGCCTTCGTGGTTCTTCATCGGCACCGCCAGGAAGGACTGCGAGCGGTACCCCGTGCGTTCGTCGAAGTGGCGCGTACCGGAAAAATCGAAATTGGGCTCGGAATAGGCGTCGGCGATGTTGACGGTCTGGTGGTGGATGGCGGCGTAGGCGGCCACCAGCGAATCGTTGCGTTGGCCGTTTTCGTCGAGCAGCGGCAAGTTCGGAAAGCTGATCGCGATACCCGACGTACCGCCCATGGCGATACGCAGCGAGTCGGTGCGCAGGATTTCAAAACGCAAGGCGGTGTGGTCGTCCAGCATGCGGTACAAGGTGCCGCCGTCCGCGTTCGTAATGGCTTTGGCCGCCAGCAGGATGCTCTCCAGCAAACGCGTGATGTCGCGCTCCCTGGAAAGCGAAGTTCCTATTTCGTTGAGCTGCTCAAGACGGCGCAGCAAGTCATCCACGGAGTCCATGGCAGCCTCCATTCCTAGGGTTTGAGCAGCACTCTCAACACGTTGCGTAATCGCCTTTCATGTTTTTCTTCAAATGCGCTTGCCAGTACCTGCCCTACATCCTGCGTCCAGGTCTGGGCCGGCACCGGGTCGTTGCGCCGTGTCAGCAATTGCAGCTGAAACATGCGCCGCGCTTCCAGATACTCGGCCGGCGCGGGCAGTTCGGCGGCCATCTCCAGGCGCAGCAGCGCGGTGTCCGGGCCGGCGCCGTTGGAGGCACCCAAAGCCTGTATCCACGAGGTACGCGCGGCTGGGGCGACGCGTGAGCCGAGGTCCTGCGCGGTCGGTAACAGGGCCGGATCGCGTTTTTGCCATGCATCCAGCAGCTGCGTCAGTGCCTCGCCATGGGCTTGCGACGCAAGTTTGCGCAAGGCCAGTTGCGCCCGTTCCAGCGCATCGCGCTGGGCGCGAAATGCCGCATCGCCCAGACGCGGCGCGGGTGTCCACTCGGGACGCGGCCCGCGCTCGTCGCGCGAGTCGAAACGCTCTGCGCCCCGCCCTGCGGGACGCGAGTCCCCGCGGGAGGCACCGAACGGCGCACGGGCACCATCTTTGCGGTCGCCGAATTTGCCGCCGCGCCCGGGTGGCGCGGGTTCGGACTTTTTCATGCCGGGGCGGTCATCGCCTCGCACCGCCAGCACCGGTTTCGGCTTGGGCACAGGCTTGGGCGCCAGGGCCGGTTCTACAGCTTCGACCGGCACGGCTTCAGGCGCTGGCTGTACCTCGGCAGCGATGTCACCCTGAGTTGCCTGCGGGGTTTCCGACGGCACTGCCGCTGGATTTGCCGCCGCGTCCTGGGTTGGCGCAGCCACCGGTTTCGGTTCCGCTTCTTTGGCAGCTTGCGCTACGTCCTGCGCCTGGGCCTGACCCCGCAGCGCCGCGTCCAGTGCCGCCATTGCGCCGCGAATGCGCTGCGCGTCGCCGGACGCGTTGGCGTTGTCGAGCGCCTTGGCCGCGTCGAGCACCAGGCGGTCATGTTCGCCCACCGCCGATTCAGCTTTTTGCCGCTCGACTGTCTTGCGCTCGAAAGCTTCATCGACCGGCTTGCGAAACGCATCCCACAGCTTTTGTTCCTGCCGTCTATCCATCGGTACGGCCTGGGCCTCGGCTTGCCAGCGTTGTTGCAGTGCCTTGACCGCGTCCACGCGCAATACAGGCGCCGCGCCCAGCGCCTTGGCTTCTTCGATCATGGCCTGGCGCCGCTCCAGACTGAGCTTCTGCAAAGCCTCCAGCGGCGCGGCTGCGGCGTCGATGGCGACTTGCCACAGTGGTTGCAATTCCGCGAACATTTTTTCGCCGACATGGCCACCCTCGCGCCAGCGGTCGCCAAATTGATGCAGCACGCGATGAAAGCCGCGCCAATCGTCATCCAGCGCCGTTGTATTGGCGCTGGCCCAAGCCTTGACCTCTTCTATCAGCGCCAAGCGCTGCACACGGTGTTCCGCCGACTCGGCCTTGACCTTGTCCAGCCAGGCCTCGACCACCTTGTGTGCCTCGTTGCATGCGTCGTCGAAACGTTTCCACATGCCATGGTTGGGAACACCGCCCTGGTCGGTCTGTTTCCACTGCTCACGCAAACCGCGCAGGGTTTCCTGCATCTTGCGGCCACCCATCGCCTGCCCCGGCGGACGGGCCAACAGCCCTTCGGCCCGTACCACCAGTTCCTGGCGCAACTGGTCGGCGCGCCAGCGTTGCCAACCTTCCATTTCACCGGCCGCGGCCAACGCGGCGTGCGCCCTGTTTTCCAGGCCGTCATCGATGATCTTGCCGAATTCCTTGAGCGCGTTGCGCAGTGCCGATGCCGCGCCGGCGCTGGCCTTGCCGTGGCCCTGCGTGATCTCCTGCTCCAGTTTTGCCAGGACATCGCTGACCCGGGTGTTGGCCTGTTGCCGTTGCTCCGGCTCGATCCTGGGTTTCGGCGGTTTTGGCTGCGCTTCGACTGGTACGCCACGCGCCTGACGCAGTTCGTCGGCCCACACCGGTACCGGTGGCAACGGCGCGGCGGCATCGCCCGCAGCCGCGACGGCCTGCGCCAGGGCGATCTGGAAGGCATCCCATACCACCAGCAATTGGCCACGCGATGCATCGAGCAGCGGCGGAAATTTCAAATCCACGCTGGGCCAGTTGGTATCGCCCAGCAACTCGCCCGCCTGGGCCTGCCAATGCGCCACATCGCCGCGCAATGCGTCCCATACCGCTTGCGCCGCCAGCCATGGCTTGGTGGACAAGACTTCGATACGTTGGGCCAGCAAGACCGCGGCCTCACGTTGCACCTGCACCCGATGCTGAAGATCTTCGATCACCCGCACACGTTCGGCGAGCTGGCTCTTGATGGTCAAAAGCGGCTCCTTGCTCAACGGAGCGCCCGCCTTGGCGGCGTCACGTTGCCAGGCCAGCGCGTCGGCAATATTGAGTTTGGCCAGTATGAGCAGACCTTGTGCCTTGGCCGCCCACTCGGCTGCCAATACTTCCTGACCCTTGGCACGCCGGATTTCATCAAGCCGCTCACGTACTGGACGGGCCGCGCCCTTGTCGCGCGCGCTCAGCTCCCGAAACACTTCCTGGAGTTGCTCATGGCTCGGGTCGAGCGCCAGCCAGGCGCGTATACGTGTCGCGCGCTCGCCCGATGTGGACGCCAGGAAAGCGCCCCCAGTGAGTTCGTCAAGCTGGCGAATATCGTTGTTCTTGGTGGTTGCAGTCATCGTCACAATGGGTTCTGGCCCCGGCGGGGCGTGTCAGGAGAGCAGCTATTTTCGTCGCTATTCGGGCATGCCCGTATTTCCGGGCATGCATTTGCGCAACATCCTAGTTGTTGGCCAGACTCAGCTCGGCGCGTGGGGACCATTGCAGGTCCGCAACGGCCGGTTTCACCGCGCACAGGAACAGACGCTCGACCGGGAGTTGGCGGGAGCCCAGGTAGTCCTTGACCGCTCGGCCTGGCCGACTGCGACCACTGCCGCGGCCTGCCCCGACGCACCGCGGGTAATCTGCACCCGCCGTTTTTCAGCCTGCAGCAAAGCCTGCAACCGCTCGCGTTTATAAGCTTCGCGTTCGGCCAACGCGCAGTGCCATCGCGAACCACCAACTTCGCCACCTCCACTTTCCAGCCGTTGTCGCCCGCAGTGGATGTTGGTGCGGCGCCCGGCGCCGACGCGGCCGTCCGCGCAGGTGCGGTCGCGACTTTTTCGGGACCCGACGCCAGTAAATCAAGATTGATGTGGCCGGATGCGTCGCGTTGCACCGTCAAATTCGGGGCGGCAAGTTCGATCGCGGAGAATTTCGCGACCTGGTCGAGCGGTCGAACATCGGCCAGTGCCAGCTTGAGCCCGTCGAAAGCCAGTGTGCCAACACATCGTCGATGTCGTACCGACCCGCGCCCAGACGGATCAGCTTGAGTTGCGGGCCTTCCAGTTGCAGCGTCTGTATCACCGGTGCCAGTCGGAATACCGACTCGATTTCCGCGTCGACGTAAAGACGCTTGAGTTGAAACTGCGACAACGCGCCGTCCTGGCTTGCGATGGCCAGGTCGTTGATGGTCGACTCCAGCGTCCAGGGTTTGAAATCGACATGCCCCACCGTGGCACTACGTCCCCATTGCTCGCGGCATTGGGGGAGTTTTCAGCGCGGTGGGCAAAAGGTCAATGGCGCAGAATTAAAAAACCGATGGAATTGTCCAAAAGAAAGCCCGACGAACTGGCCAAGGCCGGTTCGCCGG
>JANYBQ010000427.1 GCA_025360705.1 Betaproteobacteria bacterium
CAAGCTGGCGGCGTGGCTGTCGGCAACGTCCATCTCGGCGGCATGAAATCGTGCCGGCATGGCGGCGGAAACATCTTCTACGTCGCTCTCGGCCACGCCGGGCCGGTTCAATGCGATGGCCAACACGACCCGTTCGTCACGCACATCGCCCGCGATATCGATGGCCAGCGGCGCCGGGTCGTCCATCGGCAAGGAGAACGGCGTGCCGTCCCTGAACACACCGCTGGCCTGGCTCAGCGCCAGCTTGCCCTGGTGCAAGGCCGCCTCGTCGAGGGCCAGTGAATAAAAGCCCCACGCGTACCCCACCGACAGCCGGAAGCGCGTATCCATGGCCCGCGTCACATAACGGTCCTGCTGCTGGAAATGCTGCGGCTGCAGGAACATTCCCTCAGTCCACATTACTTTGTTATGCCAAGTCATGTCGAGAAGTCATTGTGCTTTCTTAGGGACCGGGCCGATCGTTGCACCGCGGAGGTCACGGATACGGCTTGCCGGACCCGCTTGCGCCATGGTCGGCCGAAGTGATGATACTCGTTCAATGTTGCAACGCGACGTGTTTGGCACTCAGGGAATCTGGTGCGTGGTCTGCCCGGGAAACGTGAATTCGATCATGCCGCCCCAGATACATATCAGCTTGGAAACGTGGTCCAGCGCCGGGGTATTGCACAGGATCACGGTGGGCGCGCCGGCGACCCACGGGGCGGGCGTATTGGGAATACAAGGCATCGGCGTCAGTACCCCGAGCGCGGCGGCGGTCGCGGCCGCGACCATCGGGTTGGCCGGCGACTGGCACATGCCGAACGGCAGGATGTTCATCAGAGGAACATGGTCCATGATGTTGGCGGCCATCATGTTGCCGGTAATGACGGTCTTGGGCGTCGGCATCAGCGTGCTGGGCGCAAGACCCATGCTGCATTTCATGAGGCCGCCCATACAGGTTTGCATTGGCATATCGTTTTTCTCCTAGACTTCGGTCGCACCCGTTAGCCAGACCGTGAGCGCGGTGTAGTTGTCGTGGGTTGCCAGGGTGGCCGTGGCCGTGCGAATGGTCTGTTCGATCGCGGCGAGCCATTCTTGCGCGGTCCCGGCCTGCGTCAATAACCGCTCCATGACTTCGTCCGTCACATACTCCCACACGCCATCGCTGCAGAGCAGAAAAACGTCTCCACCATCGACCACGCGGGACGAAAGCGACGCACTGAGTTCCAGCTCGTCATCCTCTTTGCCAAGCGCTGAAAGCAGCACACTGCGTTTGGGATGGGTACGGGTTTCGTCCTCGCGAATCAGGCCCGCGTCGAGCAGCGTCTCGACGAAACTGTGGTCGCGCGTACGCTCGATCAGACGCGCGCCGCGAAACCAGTACAGGCGCGAGTCGCCCGAATGCACCCAGTCGGCCCGGCCATCGAAGAAGTCGATGACCATACTCACCACGGTCGTGTGCATGTCCTCCTGCACCGTGCCGACAATGCGCCCGTCCAGCACGGCCTGGTTGGTCCGGCGCATCAGGCGCGAAAGCTCGGACCCGCTGGCCGAAGGCGACTCGGCAAATCCGGCCAGCAGGCTTTGAACCGCCAGGCGCGACGCAATATCGCCACCACCATGACCCCCGGCACCGTCGGCGAGGATGCAGCACAGCTGACGCTCGGAACTCCAGTAGCCGCAGGCATCTTCGTTGTAGGTGCGGCCGCCAGGCTCGGACATGATGGCAATTTCCAGGGACAACATGGCAGCACTACCTCTTGGTGTCACGACCTTCAAGCTGGTCGATATATTGTTGGTAGGCTTTCAGGAAAGCGGCGCCGAACAGCGTGTTGAAGTCTTCTTCGGCCTCGGTCGCCAGCTTTTGGTAAAGCTCCTGAAACAGTTCCCACAACCTGGCTTTGCGGCTGGAAGGGATCAGGTTCGAAAGCGCCGAGCCAGCGCTCAGCTTGCCTTCCACCACTTTGGGGTCGAAGCGCTCCAGCACGCCGGCGAGCGCGGCTTTCATGCCGGCCATGACGCCGAGCTGGTGCGCCTTCAAGTCATCGAACGCGTCGCGCATCGACTCGACAGGCGGCATGAAGCCCATCATTTTCGGACCGAGCAGATATTGCAGCGCCACTTCCACGCTTGGGGAAAACTTGAGCGAGTTGTTGGCGCTGGCAAGGATGGTCGTCACATCGGCGCGTACCTCGCGTTTCAGCGCGGCCCGTGCGGCCAAAAGCTCTACTGTCCCCTTGGTTGATTCGCGCAGCAACTGCCCGAGTTGGCGCATCAATTCCGGGCTAATTGCGCCGATGCGCAGGTCGGGGGTGCCAAGCCCTTCACGCAGCGCGTCCAGCAGCTCGGCGTCGTGACCGGCCGGGGCAGCACTGCTGGCGGCGGCTGGAAGCGGTTCGGGTGCCAGTGTGACCACCGGGCGAGGTGGCGGCGGGCGTGGCGGCGCAGGCTCCGGTATCGGCGCAGGCGTTGCTGGCGTTGGCGTTGGCGTTGGTGCTGGTGCTGGGGCTGGGCGGAGCGATGATGGCGGCGGCGCTGAAGGAACCGGTTGCGGAGCCCCCGGCTTTACCGCGCGGGAAGACGCCTCCCATGACAGAACGGCGCCGGGCAGCAGCGGACTGGAGGCTGCTGCTGGCGCTTTTGCGGGCTGGCGTGTATTGACCCAGGGCGCATTGAGATCCGACACATGGTCCGACTCGACTTTGGCCGCAACCCGCGGAGCCTGTTGCAGGGCCCGTAACGGGTCCGAACTGCCGGCGGTATTGGGTTGGGCGGCCAGGCTCGCTAACGCAGAGCCGGCGAACGGGTCGCCCGAAGCCGGGCCGGCCTTCAGGCCGAACAAGGCATCGAGGGAGTCTTCGCGGGCCGGCATTGGCACCGGCAGCGCGCTCCCTGCGTCGGCCGATGGCGATACAGAGCGCGCTGCGTTGCTTGCGCCCGGAATCTCGCCAAACGGGTCGGCTGCGGGGCTGTTGGCGAACGGATCCCAGTCGTCCGGTATACCAAACCCCGACTGGCCGCCCGGCGGCGCTGAGGCCGCGCGCGGGCCTGGCCTGGTAGCAGGCGCAGAGGGTTTGGGGGGACTTCCTGGTGTTGCGGGTGCGGGCTGCGCCGCCGGGGCGCCGTTGCCAAAGGCCGCGTCGAAAGAATCACCCGCGGCAGCGGGCGCCGCCGTTGAAACGGTGATGTGGTAACCGCCGATAACCACCTGGTCTCCCTGCGCCAGCATGACCTCGGCACCATGCCCGACCGCTGCACCGTTATGCAGTACGGCATTGGCGCCGCGCCCGATCAGCGCATACGCGCCATTGCGATAAACGACCTGCGCGTGGATGCGGGAAATGGTGCGCTCGGGATCGGGCAACACCAGCTGGTTGGTATCGGCGCGCCCGATAGTGCCGCCAAGCTCATCGAAGCTGACCGGCGGATTGGCGACGGCATTGCCTTTAAAGCTGGTTACGGTCAGGGTGATCATCGTTTGCCTCTGGCGGTCTCATCGTTTGTTGGTGGATTTTCTAGCGAAGAATGTGGCACTGCCCGTTTACCACCGCGACCCGGACCGGCCAGCACGCGGACGTTCCATCGGGCCCTGGCAATGTCGCAAGCGCGGGCTGGCCCGCGCCGCTCATGCACTCTATCAGGCGACCGCCGGCACAGCGCCGCAAAAGCAGGTCACCCTCATGCGGGACGGCCATTTTGAGGGCCTTTGTCGCATGCAGTAACTGTAGGCGCGAACGCAGTTTGGTGGCCACGTCCGCGACCGGCAACTGGTAGGCCAAGGCCAGTTCCTCCATGCGCAGGCGGCTGGCGGTCAGGAACGACTCGGCGTCGCCGCGCAGCAAATCGACCGCGATCGCCTGCAGAAAAGACGCAATCAGCGGTTTTTGCGCGTCCACATCGTCCACCACGGGCGCATCCAGCCAGCGCCAGCGCGGAAACTTGATCGGCAAAAAGATGGCGCGCGTAAGCGTCTGCGGGGTGCTGTAAACATCTCCGTCGGGTACGCCCCAGACCACCTCGGCCACCGTGCGAGCCTCCAGCTCGCTGCCCACCTGGCCGATGCGCGGCAATAGCAAACGCAGGCGGGCCCCAACAACGCCCTCGGCGAGCCGGGGCAAGGCCGGCGCGGGTTTCAGTCCCGGCGCGGCAGGGTTTATCACCAGGCTGACTTCGTTGGCGCCGTCGAGCAGGTATTCATGCACCGGCAAACTCAGGCCGCCCGCGCCGGGGCTGACGCGCCCGACCGGAATATCGTTGATCAGCGCTTCGGCGGAACAGCCCTGGACATACAGGCGCATCATCAGCAGCCGGTCGCGGACGCGGCCACCAAACTGCGTTCGCGCCTGCAGTTGCTGCATGCGACAAAGGCCCTCAAAATGGTCGTCCCGCATGAGGGCGCCCTGCTTTTGCGGCGC
>JANYBQ010000431.1 GCA_025360705.1 Betaproteobacteria bacterium
GCCACCCGCTTCAATCGTTTCAACCCGCCCCAGCAGCGACTCCCCGGCCTGGCGCAACAGCGCTGGCGACGCGCTGCCCAGCAGCAAATACTGGCCCGACGCATCGGAGCGGTCCATCAGCACCCGAAGCAGCGGGAACAGGCCGAGCTGGCGTTGTACTTCGTCAATGACCACCAAGCCGTTCAAGCGCGACAGCGTATCCATCGGCTGCGTCAGGCGCTGCGCATACAGCGGGTTTTCCAGGTCGAAATAGTTGGGAGAGTCGCGGCTCAGGAAGGTTTGCGCAATGGTGCTTTTGCCCGATTGGCGTGGCCCGCTGAGTACCACGGCCCGCGCGCGGCCCAAGGCGGATCGGACCTCGTTTTCAAGTGCGGCGCGGAAAATCATGCTGGAACGGTAACATAAAATAGCATGAAATTACAATACTCAATGTTTGATATTCATGATCTATCGGGTTCACAAGATACAAGGCCCACGGTGACAACTCACAGCGATAGGCGGCGACAACGCCTCTATCCGACCACGTTGGGCAAAATCAATATCGGGGTGAAACTGGCCAAGCTAGCAGCAGTCGATATCTTTTCGGCACAATCTCTTCATGGATGAAAAGCTCATGGCCGTACTTATCGGCGTAATCGCTGGCACGGTTGGGTACTGGGTAACTACGTTCTGGATGAAGCCCATATTGCAATACCGTGAGTTGCGCACCAAAGTCTTCGCCGATCTCATCTTCTATGCCCAAGTAGTCAGCGCCGAAGGACTGAACGAGCGGATGAAGACGCTATATGAAGAACGGATTACATCGAACCGCCGTCATTCCGCTGAACTTGCGGCCTGCATCTCCGAACTGCCCGCTTGGTACAAATGGTGGCTTCGCTGTAAAGGCCATAAACCTGAGCAAGCAGTGACACAACTGATGGGTTTTTCGAACACGAGCGATTACGAAGTTGCGGCAAAACGGATAAGAAGTATCAAGGCAGGACTCGGCATATCCAGTGACTTCATTTGAGCCACCAAGTCATGGAAGTTTCACTTTCGCCTTGCTCCAATAGCTGACTAGTGTTATGGCTCCAACCGCTTCATCAATGTCTCAATCTCGCCTTGCAATCGCGGAATGTCATTGAATGCAGCGTTCCAAACTTGGTCGGCAATGATGTCGAAGTAATCGTGCACCAAGCGGTCCCTCATGCCAGCGATCTGCTTCCAGGGCACGTTCGGGGCAAGCAATTTGGTGTCCGCACCGACCCGCTTCACCGCCTCGCCGATCACCAGCAACTGGCGCACAACGCCATTGAGCACCAGCTTGTTCCTTTCAGCGTCAGCGCGTCCTCGCGCCACGAACTCGGCGATATCGGCGCATGCATCGAGTACATGCTGCAGATACGGAAGATCCCGTTCCGTCATACAGGCCGGGCTTGCGCCAGAATTTTCGGACGGAATCGCGGGTGCAACTGCTGCGCTGAGATCACATCCACACGTATGCCAAGCAGTTCCTGCAAGTCCGTCACCAGACCACCCACGTCGAAGAGGCTGGTTTGCGGCTTCCAGTCCACCAGAAGATCAAGGTCTGACTCTTCACGATCATCGCCGCGCGCCGCCGAACCAAACACACGCACATTCAGCGCGCCTGCCTTGGCGGCCAGCGCGAGAATTTCGTCGCGGTTGATCTTGAGAAGTTCCGAGGGCCGCATGGTTATGGAGTTTCGTGGTTATCGTAGCAGCTAGCTCGAAATAGAGGTAGTCGCCGCGCATCCCATATGTCGTATTCACTCACGGAAAAAGCTGCACCGCCGGTAACGCAGCGCCCGGGTTCAGCAAGTCCACGCGCTTGAGCAGGATGCGCAACTCGCCCTCAACGCACACGAGCTGATGGCGATAACAGCCCGTCAACACCACCCGATCCTCACCGCGTGCCTCGGTATACATGAACGGCGAGCGAAGTTCGTAGAGCCCAGCGTCCGGATCGCTTCGCTCCAGCGTCGGTTGTTGCAGAACATGCTGGCAGCTGCTGGCGGGATGCTGCGAATGCGCGCGCGGGTTCTTCAGCCGCTCTATACGCAGGGACAGCAGCAGGTGGTTTTCGTCGGCGATGGAATTGTGTGCGCCATCGTCGGCCTGCGCTCCTCCTTGCAGCGGCACCCAGTAACGACCATCCTCAGTGAACAGCGCCAGCCACTCGTCGAAGCGGCGCTCGTCCAGCAGGCGCGCCTCGCGGTAGACAAAGGCTTGCAGTTCGCGTTCGCCAATGACAGTCATTGGGAATCCTTCGTGCTACGCATTGCGGTGTTCGCCCTGAGAGCGGACCGGCGGCTCATGTCAAGCCTCCATACCCAGCGCCATGAACTTCGCCCATGCGCGGTGCTGGTTGCGTATGAGTATCTCGTTGGTTCCATTGACGTCCAGCGTGGGCTGGTCCAGCTCGGCCGCATCGAAACCGCGGTGCAGGCTGACCCATTCGTTGCCGTCGGCACGCAGCCCTTGCTGCATGCTCTCAAACAGATGGATGTCGTCGTGGGCCACCATGGACATGGGAGAAAACACCAGGCGGTTGTAGGTCATGGAGCGCTCGAACAGCAGGTCGGGCGCGCCCAGCGCACGAAGGCTCCATGCCTCTATCAGAGTGCGGTTGGCGGCCAGCGGACGGATCACACGAATCGCCTGCGGTGACC
Source organism: Betaproteobacteria bacterium (assembly GCA_025360705.1). Lineage (GTDB taxonomy): Bacteria > Pseudomonadota > Gammaproteobacteria > Burkholderiales > Burkholderiaceae_C > CAISIP01. Next base: position 2,670 of record JANYBQ010000431.1, read on the forward strand.
CTTTGACCGACAGGCTTGGGAAGCAGACGGCGTTCTGCGGCGAGTGGTAGAGGATTTCTTGCGCCTTTTCCATACCGTGTGTTGCCTGCATGGCGGCTTCGTATTCGCCCAACCCACCATAAGCCGATTGGATGCTGAATTTGGTGCCCAGCACGCTGTGGCCATTGGGCATCACACGCCCGCCCATATTGTCGAAAAAGTCGTAGCCGGCACCGAAAGGCAGCAACTGCTCCAGCGCCATGGGCTTGGGGGCGTCGGCGCTCAGGCCTTTGGACATTGCCTGCGCCGCCTGCGTGGCCGACAGGTGGGTGGACATCGGGTGCACGCTGTCGTTGATGTTCTCAAGATACATCTTCCAGTTGCAGTGGATGATGTTGCGCAACACGCCGCCTTCGACGCGCAATTGGCCCAACGGTGAGCGGTCCGCGAGGTTGTCGATGGACTTCAGTGCGTCGCCGAAATAGCCGTTGAAGTCGAGTCCCGCGTCGCTGAGTTTCACGAAGACGAAGTCGCGATATGCCGCCACGTGTTTGAGTGCTACCAAGCCCTGGCCGGACTGGCACTCGCGTAGCCGCGTTCCTTCATAACCACTCTTGAGCGGAACCGTCAACGGCGAGCCATCAAGCCTGTACGACCATGCGTGATAGGGACAACGCAGTACCTGGCCGACGTTGCCAGAGTCGTCGGTCAGCAGTTTGGAACCCTTGTGGGCGCAGCGGTTGTACAGGACATGGATCTCGCCGTCGGCCTGGCGAAGCATCAGCAGGGGCCGGCCCGCGATATCGACAGTAAGGTAGTCGCCGGGGTTGGGCACCTGGCTCGCATGGCCGACATAGCTCCAGGTATTGGCAAAAAAATGTTCCTGTTCCAGCGCAAAAATCTCCTCGCTCAGGTACAGGTCGCGGTGTACGCGGTCGTCCTGTACCAGCGCGGCGATGGCGGCGGAATTGCCCCGATAGTGGTTCATCTCAGGGATCAGTGGCGGGAAGCCCCAGCAGCGTCCAGCGCTGCTGCAACTGTGTCCCCTGCGGATCGGCCAGCGCGTCAGCACGCAGCGTGGCCAGGTCGGCTGCCGCATCCGGCCGGCCCTTGAGCAGCCCGGCGGCGCGCG
>JANYBQ010000182.1 GCA_025360705.1 Betaproteobacteria bacterium
CCGCGCCGCATAACCATGGGCGGCCTCGTGCACGGTGATGGCGAACAACACCGGCAGCGCGTAAAGAACAACGGTTTGAATCAGGTCGGCAAAATCCACGGCGCGATTGTCTCAGAGTAAGAAGGGCAAGAATTTAAAGGCCAATAGCGGCGAGTTCGCCCCGGCCCTGACGTACCAGCACCGGGTCGCCACCGGTCAGATCGACCACGGTGGTGGGCTCGCGTATACAGGCCCCCGCGTCGATGACGGCTTCGATCTGGTGCTCGAAACGCTGGCGGATCGCGGGTGCGTCGTTCATGGGCTCGCTGTCCCCGCGCGCGATCAGCGTGGTCGCCAGTAGCGGGCCGGCATGCAGCGCCAGCAACTCCTGCAAGACCTTGTGATCGGGCACGCGTACCCCGATGGTCTTGCGTTGCGGATGGCTCACGCGCCGCGGCACTTCCTTGCTGGCTTCCAGGATAAAGGTGTAGGGCCCGGGGGTGGCCGATTTGATCAACCGGTATTGTTTGTTGTCCACGCGTGCATAGTTGGCCAGCTCGCTCAGGTCGCGGCACAACAGCGTGAGATGGTGTTTATCGTCCACCCCGCGAATCTTGCGCAGCCGGTCGACCGCCGCCTTGTCGTCCAGGTGGCAGACCAGCGCGTAGCTGGAGTCGGTGGGCACGGCCAGAACGCCGCCTTGCTCCAGCATGGCAACCGCCTGTTTGAGCAGCCGCACCTGCGGATTGACCGGATGAACTTCGAAGAACTGTGCCATATCAGCTTGCCCTGGCAGCGCCTGCGTGCAACTTCACTGGATGCGTGACTCCAGCAACTCCCATACGGGCGTCAACCCGGACGGCAGGAGGGGCAAAGTGCCCAGGTCGGTATGCGACTCGTCCGGACTGTGAAAGTCGCTTCCGCGCGAAGCCGCCATGCCGAATTCACGTGCGCTGTCGGCGTAAGTGATGTACTCCGCCGGACTATGGCTTCCGGTGACCACTTCGATGGCTTGCCCACCGTGGGTCTTGAACTCGGTGAACAGCGCGTATTCTTCGTTGGCGCTGAATTTATAACGTGCCGGGTGCGCGACCACGGCCACACCGCCGGCCTGGGTAATCCATGCAACCGCGTCCTTGAGCGAGGCCCAGCGGTGTTCGACATAACCGGGTTTGCCTTCGGTCAAATACTTGCGAAAAACTTCGTTGGTATCGCGGCACACGCCGGTCTCGACCAGAAAACGCGCGAAGTGGGTGCGCGAGATCAGGTCGTGGTTGCCGGCGTAGGTAAGCGCGCCTGCATACGCGTCCGGGATGCCCACCTTGGCCAGACCGTCGGACATTTCGTGGGCCCTCTGACCGCGCCCGCCACGGGTCTGGATAAGGCCCTGCCGCAGGCGTGCGTCGTCGGCATCGAAACCCAGGCCGACGATATGCACCGTCTTACCGATAAAGGTAATCGAGATTTCAACGCCGGTCAGGTACTTCATGCCCTGTTGGTGGGCTGCGCTTGCCGCACGCGCCTGGCCGCCGATTTCGTCATGGTCGGTCAGCGCCCATAGCTCAACCCCGTTCCGCGCGGCGCGTTCAGCCAGGGCTTCGGGAGTCAGCGTGCCGTCAGAGACGACGGAGTGGCAATGGAGGTCGGCGTTACGTATGGTTGTCACCGCGCCATTTTAGGCGGTGCGTTATCAACCCGGTTTCGAAAGGGCGAGGGCGCGCAGATTTCGCCGCGAGCTCGAACGGCGCAAGATGCGTGCCCTCTCAACCGTAGGCGTTGATCTTGGCGATCAGTTCCTTCAGCACCTTTTCCGCCTGGTCGTTGGCAATCTGGCAGGTGCCGGCATTTTCATGCCCGCCGCCGCCGTAGCTGAGCATCAACGTGCCGATATTGGTTTTGGAAGTGCGGTTAGTAATCGACTTGCCGGTGGCAAACACCGTGTTCTGCTTTTGCACGCCCCACATCGCATGGATGGAAATATTTGTTTCCGGGAACAGCGCGTAAATCATGAAGCGGTTCACCGCGAAAATCGTTTCCTCGTTACGCAGGTCCAGTAGCGCCAGCTTGCCGTGTACTGTGGTGCAACGTTTGATCTGCTCCTTGGCTTTTGCGGCGTGGTCGAAATACAGCGTGACGCGTTCCACCATATCGGGCAGGGCCAGCACTTCGTCGATGTTGTGGTCCCGCACATACTTGATCAAGTCCATCATCAACTGGTAGTTGCTGACCCGGAACTCGCGGAACCGTCCCAGACCGGTACGGGAGTCCATCAGGTAGTTGAGCAGTGCCCAGCCAGTAGGATCCAAAATCTCTTCGCGCGAGAACTCGGCAGCGTCGCCCTTGTCCACCGCGATCATCATGTCGTCGAAGGATTTCGGGAACCTGCCACTGCCGCCATAACACTCGTACACCACGCGCGCCGCTGACGGGGCGCCGGGGTAGATTATGTAGTTTTTTGGCTTTTCGCCGGCGTTGCGTATCGTTTCGGACGCGTGGTGGTCGAACGCCAGGTGCGCGCCGGGCACATACGGCAGGTTGGTGGTTATGTCACGGTCGGTAATAGCTACCTTGCCGTCTTGCATGTCCTTGGGATGCACGAATTTGATCTCGTCGATCAAATTCATTTCGTTGAGCAAAATGGCGCACACAAGCCCGTCAAAGTCGCTGCGGGTGACAAGCCGGTATTTCTGGTCGGACATGGAGTTCTCCACGGATTCGTTTGAAATATCGATTCTATTCGTTGGGCATCTCGGCGCCTTCGATCAGGAACTTCACTTTGCGCTGGCCGTTCCATTCGTCGGCGTCCAGGCGAAACGCAATCTTGACGCGCGCGGGCAGACTGGCGGTGTGACCGAACCAGATGCCGTCGACCGGCACACCCTGGTGTTTAAGTTTGAGCGCCAGATGTTTTTCGCCCACCAGGCGTTGCGACAACACTTCCACTTCTTCGCAAAACAGCGGCGGCGCAAAACCCTGGCCCCAGACCTCCTTGTGCAGCGTGTCCACCAGATCGACGCGGCGGTATTCGGCCGCCAGTGGGCCGTCGGCCAGGATGCGACGCATCAGCGTGGCGGGATCCAGCCATTCCAGCGCCACCTCCGACAGGCCACGTTCGAACTGGTCGAGGTTTTCTTCGGCGATGGTGCAGCCGGCAGCCATGGCGTGGCCGCCAAAACGCAGCAAGACGCCCGGGTAACGTTTGGCGACCAAGTCCAGCGCGTCGCGCAGGTGAAAGCCGGCGATAGAACGCCCGGAGCCTTTGAGTTCATGTTCCTTGCCCGGCGCGTGGCTGGCGGCAAACACAAAAGTCGGACGATGCAGCTTGTCCTTGATGCGCGACGCGACGATACCCACCACGCCTTCGTGAAAGTCGGGGTCGAACACGCATACAGCGGGAGGCGGCTCCTCACCTTCGTCGAACAGCGACTCGGCAATGCGCATCGCCTGCTCGCGCATGTCGCCCTCGATAACACGGCGCTCGCGGTTGATGCCGTCGAGCATTTTTGCCAGCTCATCGGCACGCGTGGCGTCGTCGGTCATGAGGCACTCGATGCCCAGCGTCATGTCGCTAAGACGCCCGGCCGCATTGATACGCGGGCCCAATGCAAAACCGAAATCGAACGTTGTCGCGACTTTTGTGACGCGGCCAGACGCCGTAAACAGACTTGCCAGACCTGCCGGCATGGCGCCCGAGCGTACGCGTTTCAAACCTTGCGCGACGAGTCGGCGGTTATTCGCGTCGAGCTTCACGACATCGGCAACCGTACCCAGCGCGACCAGCGGTAACAGGGCGTCGAGTTTGGGTTGAGTTTCCAGTGTCAAAACGCCGCGCCGGCGCAGCTCGGAGCGCAGTGCCAGCAACACATAAAACATCACGCCGACACCGGCGATCGATTTGCTCTCGAAGGTACATCCGGGCTGGTTCGGGTTGACGATCACATGGGCGTCGGGCAGTTCGCTGGCCGGCAAATGGTGGTCCGTCACCAGCACCTGTAGCCCGAGTTGGCGCGCGCGCGCGACCCCTTCCAGGCTGGCGATACCGTTGTCCACCGTGATCAAAACATCCGCGCCGCTGTCCTTGACGCGCTGGGCAATCGGGCCGGTCAGGCCGTAACCGTCCAGCACGCGGTCCGGCACGATGTAGCCGACCTGTTGTGCGCCCAGCAGGCGCAGGCCGCGTATGCCCACCGCGCACGCGGTTGCACCGTCACAGTCATAGTCGGCCACGATACACAGGCGTTTGTCGTGTGCGATCGCGTCGGCCAGCAGTACGGCCGCCTCGGTCGCGCCTTTCAAGCCCGTGGGCGGTAACAGCCGATGCAGGCCGTCGTTGAGTTCGTCTATCGCGCAGACACCGCGCGACGCATACAGGCGCGCCAGCAGCGGATGCACGCCAGCCTGCTCAAGCGCCCAGACTGCACGCGGGGGTACATCCCGGTTGGATATTTTCATAACTGGTCCTGCAGGCCTTGCAGCGTAGTGCGCGTGAAACGGCGGCGTAGTCGATTCAGCATGCCGTCTTGCGCGGGTTCGAAACGCAGTGCGTTGCGCTCACCGCACAAGGTGAGTTGTAGCTGGTCGCCGGAGCCCGAAGACTCCAGCAAAACACGGCATTCGTTCTGGTCGAGCTGGACCCAGCATTGCGCCCACGCTGACCAATCGTTGCGCAGCGTTGCGTCGCGCAGGGTATCGACCACCACGCCGTTCGGGCCGAGCTTGTCGAAGCTGTGCCCTTCGACAAGCGCATCCCGAACCGAAATAGTGGATTTGGGAAGCCTGCCCGTCCCGCTGACCCAAAAGGAATTGACCGTGGCAAGACCCCGCGCGGTTCGCGCGTCATTGACGGGGTGCGTGTAAAGCAGCATCTGCATCTCGTTTTGCAGGCGCCGCAATATCGAGGCGGCAGGCATCCAGGGGCCAATCTCGCGGCCCGCCACGCGGTCCAGCGAGGCACTTGCAAGATTGTCGAAAATCTCTCCACGCGCGAGCCAGCGCTGCTGCGTGGCGTATTCCAGCGCGATGCCGTCTTCTTCAAAAAACGGCTGCATGGCCAACAGCAGTTCGCGCGATTGCGTTTCCTGCAGGTCCAGCATGCGCGGGTCGGCCATGGTGATGTGGTCCGCGCCGACGTCCCAATGCGCGGGCGTAATCCAGGCCCAGGCCTGGGCTTCTGGGGCTCGGCCAG
>JANYBQ010000191.1 GCA_025360705.1 Betaproteobacteria bacterium
GCCGAACGCCTCCGGCAGGCTGAGCTGCGTTGCTATGCGTGTCGCACTGTCGGGCAGTGGCACAAAACGCGAACGTGGCCTTTGGTGCAAGCTCTTTAGCAGCGCCAGAATCTTGTCCCGGAGCATGCCGGGTACCAACCACTCGCAACGCTCCTCGTTGACCTGGTTTAACACGAACAGCGGCACGGTGACGGTCAGGCCATCCCGCGGATCGCCGGGCTCGTGCAGATACACCGCGCTGCAGTCCACGCCACCGAGACGCAGCGTTTTTGGAAATGCATTGGTGGTGATGCCTGCCGCCTCATGTCGCATCAACTCGTCGCGTGTCAGGATCAACAACTGCGGTTGTTTCTTGACCGCTTCGCGGTACCAGCGCTCACAGCTATAACCGCTGCATACATCGGGCGGCAGTTGCTGGTCGTAAAACGCGTAAATCAGTTCATCGTCTACCAGTACGTCCTGCCGACGCGACTTGTGTTCCAGGTCTTGCACTTGCGCGATCAGCTTGCGGTTGGCCGCGAGAAACGGCAAAGGCGTATCCCACTCGCCGCCCACCAGCGCCTCCCGGATAAAAATCTCGCGCGCCGCATGCGGGTCCACCCTGGAAAAATTAACCCGACGCCCGTTGTAGACCACGATGCCATACAAGGTGGCGCGCTCCAGTGCCGTAACCTCCGCCGCCTTCTTTTCCCAATGCGGATCGAGCAACTGCTTCTTCAGCAAATGGCCCCCGACTTGCTCGATCCACTGCGGCTCGATGTTGGCGATGCCGCGCCCGAACAGGCGCGTGGTCTCCACCAGTTCGGCCGCCAATATCCAGCGTCCCGGCTTCTTGCTCAGATGGGCGCCCGGATGCCGGTAGAACTTGATGCCGCGGGCGCCTAGGTAAACCTCTTCATCCTCGAGCTTGCACCCCACATTGCCCAGCAAGCCCGACAACATCGATAGATGCAGTTGTTCATAGGTCGCAGGCGCAGTATTGATATGCCATTTGTGCTCGGCCACCACCGTCTGCAACTGCGAATGGATGTCCTTCCACTCGCGCACCCGGCGTACGCTGACGAAGTTCTGCCGCAGCAATTGTTCGTATTGGCGATTCGACAGGCGGTGCTCGGCGCTGCCCCCGGCGCCGGGCCGCCCCAAGCCGGGGACCGCCCCCTCGGGGGGCGGCGACGACGCGAAGCGCGGAGCCAGGGGGCCACGATCGCCCCGGGCGTGTGCGATCCATTTCCACAGTTTGAGATAACCCGTGAACTCGCTTTTCTCATCGTCGAACTTGACGTGCGCCGAGTCGGCCGCTCCCTGCGCGTCCATCGGACGGTCGCGTACGTCCTGCACGCTGAGCGCACTGGCGATGACCAGCACTTCGTCCAGCGCCTGGCGCTCGCGCGCCTCCAGGATCATGCGGCCCACCCGCGGGTCCAGCGGCAAACGGGCCAGTTCCCTGCCAATCCCGGTGAGCTCGTTGCTGTCGTCCACGGCGCCCAATTCAGCGAGCAATTGATATCCATCCGCGATGGCGCGGGCTTGCGGCTTTTCGATAAACGGAAAGTCTTCCACGATGCCCAGATGCAAGGATTTCATGCGCAGGATCACGCCAGCCAATGAGCTGCGCAAAATTTCAGGCTCGGTAAAACGCGGACGCTGGTCGAAATCCTGCTGGTCGTAGAGTCGGATGCAAATGCCATCGGCCACGCGGCCGCATCGTCCGGAGCGCTGGTTGGCCGACGACTGGCTGATCGGCTCCACCAGTAGCTGCTCCACCTTGCTGCGAAAGCTGTAGCGCTTCATGCGCGCCGTGCCGGCGTCTATGACGTAACGTATGCCCGGCACGGTAAGCGACGTCTCTGCCACGTTGGTGGCCAGCACGATGCGCCGCCCGGTATGCCCGTCGAAGATGCGATCCTGCTCGGCCTGGCTAAGGCGCGCGAACAGCGGCAACACTTCGACGTTGCGCAGAATGGGCTGGTGGCTGAGGTGTTTACGCAAGTGGTCCGCCGCCTCGCGGATCTCGCGCTCGCCCGGCAGAAACACCAGAATGTCCCCGCCGTTATGAACGTCGCGCCACAACTCGTCCACGCCATCGGCAATGGCACTGTTCAGGTCGTACTCGCGTGACTCTTGATAAGGCCGGTAACGCTGTTCCACCGGGAACATACGGCCTGACACCATGATGACCGGCGCCGGCGTCATAGGCCCCCACGCTCCGCGCTGCGCGTCGTCGCTGCCCCCCGAGGGGGCCGTTCCCGGCTTGGGGCGGCCCGGCGCCGGGTGGCCGGACGCGAAGTGGTCGGCGAAACGCTGGGCGTCGATGGTGGCGGACGTCACGATGATTTTCAGGTCCGGCCGGCGCGGCAGTATCTGGCGCAGGTAACCGAGCAGAAAGTCGATATTCAGGCTGCGTTCGTGTGCCTCATCGATGATGATGGTGTCGTAGGCCTGGAGCAGCGGATCGGTCTGGGTCTCGGCCAGCAAAATACCATCGGTCATGAGCTTGACCGAGGCGTCGCGCGAGAGCCGGTCCTGAAACCGCACCTTGAAGCCCACCACCTCGCCAAGCGCGGTCTTGAGTTCCTCGGCAATGCGTTTTGCCACGCTGCTGGCGGCGATACGGCGCGGCTGCGTGTGCCCAATCAGCTTGCCCTGACCCGGTGGGTAGGCGGGCGTACCCCAGCCATACTGCGCCACGGCGCGTTTTCCGCGCCCCATGGCCAGCGCGATTTTCGGCAGCTGCGTCGTTTTGCCGGAGCCGGTTTCTCCGCACACGATGATCACCTGGTGGGTGGACAGCGCCGCCACGATCTGCTCGCGCATGGCGGACACAGGGAGGGATTCCGGGAAGTCTATTACCGGGTTGGACATCACCCGATTATCCCGTTTCACCCCAATGCCCAATGAGCCGCCGGGCCGTCCCCAAGGCTCATAACACCGCAGCGCTTTGCGCGGAGCTTATCCAATGAGCGACTGCTACACTTTTGGTCACGCATAGCGCCATAACGCACCTCAACCCGCCGCACGTCGATGTCCACCGTTTTCAATTTCACCTTCGTGCCCTGGTTCCGCTCGGTAGCGCCCTACATCCACAAGTTCCGCAACCAGACCTTTGTGGTGGGAGTGTGTGGTGAGGCGATCGCGGCCGGCAAGCTGCAAAACCTGGCGCAGGACCTGGCCATGATCCAGAGCATGGGCGTAAAGATCGTGCTGGTGCATGGGTTTCGCCCGCAGGTCAATGAACAACTCAAGGCCAAAGGGCACACAGCGCGATATTCGCACGGCATTCGCATCACCGACGAGGTGTCGCTCGACTGCGCCCAAGAGGCTGCGGGGCAGCTACGGTACGAGATCGAGGCCGCGTTCAGCCAAGGCCTTCCCAACACGCCCATGGCCGGCTCCACGGTGCGCGTGTTGTCGGGCAACTTCATTACTGCGCGGCCGGTCGGTATTGTGGACGGGGTGGACTTCCAGCATTCCGGGCTGGTGCGCAAAGTAGACACCGCCGGTATCCGGCGCACACTGGATATGGGAGCCATGGTGTTGACGTCCCCCTTCGGCTTTTCACCCACGGGCGAAGCCTTCAACCTGACCATGGAAGAGGTCGCCACCAGCGTGGCGATTGCGTTGCAGGCCGACAAGCTGATCTTCCTGACCGAGGTTCCAGGCATCCTGACCCAGCCAAGAGAGCCGGCCAGCGAGGACAACCCGATAGACACCGAACTGCCGTTGGCCGCCGCCGAAAAACTGCTGTCCCAACTACCCAGCCCACAGCGTCCAACCGACACCGCGTTTTATTTGCAGCATTGCGTGAAGGCCTGCAAGGCCGGCGTGGAAAGAAGCCACATATTGCCGTTTGCGCTGGACGGCGCACTGCTGCTGGAAATTTATGTGCACGACGGCGTAGGCACCATGGTGATCGACGAAAAGCTTGAAAGCCTGCGCGAAGCCACTTCCGATGACGTGGGCGGCATATTGCAGCTAATAGAGCCGTTTGAGAACGACGGCACGCTGGTCAAACGCAGCCGCACCGAAATAGAACGTGACGTGGGCAACTACACCATCCTGGAGCACGACGGCGTGATCTTCGCTTGCGCCGCGTTGTACCCCTACCCCGAGGCGCGCACCGCCGAGATGGCCGCGCTGACCGTGTCGCCCGATTCGCAGGGCCAGGGCGACGGCGAACGCGTGCTCAAACGCGTGGAGCAACGCGCCAAGGCGATGGGGCTGGACAGTATCTTTGTGCTGACCACCCGAACGATGCACTGGTTCCTGAAGCGCGGCTTTGTGCAGGCCGACCCGGATCGGTTACCCGAGGCCCGTCGGCGCATGTACAACTGGGACCGTAAAAGCCAGGTTCTGCTAAAACATCTGTCTTGAACGAGAAAGACAAGAAGGCGTCGAGACCACGTTGCGCGGCCAAGCGTGAACCACCGGTTTTTGCACGCCACTTGCGTTGCAATAACTTCTTCACACGGGAGAAAAACACATGAGTTCACTCAATTTCGTCGGCGGAGAAAAAGGCGGCGTGGGCAAGTCCGTCGCGTCGCGTGTGCTGGCCCAGTACTTCATCGACAAGGGCCAACCCTTCGTCGGCTTCGACACCGACCGCTCGCACACCTCGTTTACGCGTTTTTACTCCGACTATGCCTCGCCCGTCATCGTGGACAACTACGAAGGTCTGGACCGCATCGCCGCGATATTTGAAGAGCCGCCGATCGAAGGTAAACAGAGAAGCGTGATCGTCGA
>JANYBQ010000563.1 GCA_025360705.1 Betaproteobacteria bacterium
TGTCCGCGAAATGGGGGTCAACTTCAACTTCACTATCGATGTCATTAGAAACATTGCGTTGATCGATCGGTGCCCAAACTCTAGACTCGAGCAGTCAGCAAATCGCAAACAACCAACGGAGAGAAGTATGTCAACAGAAGCAAAATGCCCATTCTCGAGCGGCGCTCCTAAACCTACGGTGGCTGGGGCCAGAACAAATGCAGATTGGTGGCCCAATCAACTTAACCTTCAGATCTTGCAGCAGCATTCTGAACGCTCAAACCCCATGGGCAGCGAGTTTAACTATGCTGAAGAATTCAACAGCCTCGACTTGCACGCCGTGGTCAAAGACCTGACCGCTTTGATGACCGACTCTCAAGACTGGTGGCCAGCAGACTACGGCCACTACGGACCGTTTTTCGTGCGTATGGCCTGGCACAGTGCGGGTACTTACCGTATTGGCGATGGCCGCGGTGGCGCTGGCTTCGGTACGCAGCGCTTTGCGCCGCTGAACAGCTGGCCGGACAACGTGAGTCTGGACAAGGCGCGCCGCTTGCTGTGGCCAATCAAGCAGAAGTATGGCCGCAAAATTTCCTGGGCTGACCTGATCGTCCTGACCGGAAACGTCGCCATGGATTCGATGGGGTTCAAGACCTTCGGTTTCGCAGGTGGACGGGAAGACGTCTGGGAGCCAGGCGAGGACATTTACTGGGGACCTGAAGCCACTTGGCTTGGAAACGAGCGTTACACCGGCGACCGTGAGCTCGAGCAGCCGTTCGGAGCCGTGCAGATGGGCTTGATCTATGTGAACCCGCAAGGACCGGACGGCAACCCCGACCCGATTGCTGCGGCACGGGATATTCGCGAAACGTTTGCGCGCATGGCGATGAACGACTACGAAACCGTGGCGCTCTGCGCCGGCGGACACACCTTCGGCAAATGCCACGGCGCGGCCTCGGAGGACTACAAGGGTCCGGAACCCGAGGGTGCCAGCATCGAGGAGCAAGGCTTGGGCTGGAAGAGCAGCTTTGGCACCGGAAAAGGCGTAGATACGATCTCCAGTGGACTGGAAGGCGCCTGGACGGCGACTCCCGTCACATGGGACAACGGCTACTTCGACACGCTGTTTGGCTACGAGTGGGAGCTGACCAAGAGCCCTGCCGGTGCGCACCAGTGGAAGCCCAAGGACGGCGCTGGCGTTGGCACCGTGCCTGACGCACACGACCCCACGAAGCGCAATACGCCATTCATGGCCACGACGGACCTGTCGCTGCGGATGGACCCTGCGTATGAGAAAATTTCGCGGCATTTCCACCAGAACCCGGAAGAGTTCGCTGACGCCTATGCCAGGGCCTGGTACAAGCTGACGCATCGCGACATGGGACCCATTGCTCGCTATCTTGGCGCGCTGGTACCTGCAGAGCAGCAGATTTGGCAGGACCCGGTTCCAGCGGTCGATCATGCGTTGGTTGGGGAGCAGGACATTGCTGCTTTGAAGGCAAGGGTTCTGGCATCTGGTCTGACCATCTCTCAATTGGTCACCACGGCTTGGGCATCGGCGGCAACATTCCGCGGCAGCGACAAGCGCGGTGGAGCCAACGGTGCGCGTATTCGCCTGGCACCGCAAAAGGATTGGGAAGCAAACCAGCCGGCCCAACTGGCGCTTGTGCTCCAGAAGCTGGAAGGCATCCAGAAAGACTTCAACGGTGAGCAGTCAGGCGGCAAGAAGATTTCGTTGGCTGACTTGATCGTGTTGGGCGGTTCCGCTGCGGTTGAAGCAGCTGCCAAGAAGGCCGGTCAGAATGTGATAGTTCCGTTCACGGCGGGACGTACCGATGCTTCACAAGAGCAGACCGACGTCCATTCGTTTGCGGTGCTGGAGCCTTCCGCTGACGGATTCCGCAACTTCATCAAGAAGCAACACTCAAGGCCAGCGGCTGAGCTGCTGATCGATCGTGCGAACCTGATGAAGCTGACGGCACCCGAGATGACGGTTTTGGTGGGTGGCATGCGCGTGCTGAATGCCAACGTCGGACAGACCCAACACGGTGTTTTCACCAAGCGGCCAGAAACGTTGAGCAATGATTTTTTCGTGAACCTGCTCGATATGCGCACCCAGTGGGCCAAATCAGCGGCTTCCGAGGGCGTGCTGGAAGGACGCGACCGCACGTCAGGCGAAATCAAGTGGACGGCTACCGTTGCCGACTTGGTCTTTGGCTCGAACTCCCAACTCCGGGCCATCGCGGAAGTCTATGCATGCAGCGATGCGGCACCGTCGTTCGTGCATGACTTCGTGGCAGCCTGGACCAAGGTGATGAATCTTGATCGCTACGACCTAGTCTGATGTCAGCGTAAAGGACGCTAGCGGTTTTTGACGCCGGGAGTTTTAACCCGGGTCTGTATTCCGCTACCCGTCAAGAAATCCAACCACTCACCTGGTTGGATTTTTTTTGCGCGTGTCTATTTGGATCAACCGGCCACTCGGAGAAAAATCAAGCAGTAGAGTTGCCGCAGGCGCATGTGCAGGCGTATGGGTATTGCTAGCCCGCATATTTCACGCATATGCCACTGTATGGCCGGATTGGTGTGAATTTGATGATTGGCGGCCTCAAACCTTGTGTTCAGAGGCCATTGCATGACGTGGGAGATGCAAAC
>JANYBQ010000584.1 GCA_025360705.1 Betaproteobacteria bacterium
GAGAAGAGGTAGGGCCGCGAGCGCTGGCGCAGCAGCTCGACGACTTCGCGCCGCGCGCTGGTGAAACCGCCCGAAGCGCCGCCCAGCGCCTTGCCCAGGGTGCCAGTGATGAGGTCGATTTTGCCGAACACGCCACGGTGCTCGTGCGTGCCGCGCCCGGTCGCGCCCATGAAGCCGCTGGCATGGCATTCATCCACCCCGAGCAGCGCGCTATGCCGGTCGCACAGCATACGCATCGCGTCAAGCTGCGCGACAGTCCCGTCCATCGAAAATACGCCGTCGGTGAAAACCAGCTTGTAACGCGTGCCCTCACTGGACGCCTGTCGCAGGCAACGCTCCAGGTCGACCATGTCGTTGTGTTTATAGCGGTAGCGTTTGGCTTTGCACAGCCGTATTCCGTCGATGATGGACGCATGATTCAGTTCGTCGCTGATGACGGCGTCTTCCTCGCCCAGCAGCGGCTCGAACAGGCCGCCATTGGCGTCGAACGCGGCCGCGTACAGGATCGTGTCTTCCGTACCCAGGAAACGCGACAGCCGCGCTTCCAGCGTTTTGTGCAGGTCCTGCGTGCCGCAGATGAATCGCACCGAACTCAAGCCATAGCCGTGCGTGCGCAAGGCTTCATGCGCCGCCGCCGCCACGTCCGGGTGGAACGACAGGCCCAGATAGTTATTGGCGCACAGGTTGAGCACTTCGCGCGCGGAGCCGTCGCTTGCCACGGTGCGTATAAACGCACCCTGCGGCGTAGTGATCACCCGTTCGGACTTGTACAGACCGGCGTCGCGGATGCCCTGCAACTCGCGCTTCAGATGGCCGTAGAAATCGGGAGAGCCGGTTGCGCCGGTGGTCGCGACGGTGGCTGTGGTGGCGATGCTGGTCATGGTGTTCTTTCGACAAGCCCTTCGGAGTGCTCTCTGGCACTCCTTTTGTGGGGCACAATGCGGTTACTGCATTTTCTGGAATTGTGCAGTATATCGAATAAAATTCAATATATCGAAACTTTCCACCGGATGCTGCATGGCCCCGCGCTCCACTAAAACTGTCACCAGCACCGAACCGCCGCGCGTCGGCGACACGCTGGCGGCCTTGCGCCAGGCGCAGGCGCTGTCGCTCGACGAGTTGTCGCGCAAGGCCGGTGTTTCCAAGTCGATGTTGTCGCAGATCGAACGCGCCCAGGCCAACCCGACGGTGGCCGTTGTCTGGCGGCTGGCCAACGCGCTCGGCGTGCCCATGGGCGACCTGCTGGGCAATACGCCGCGGCCGGCCGAGCCCGCCATCGCCCTGGTGCCGGTGCACGCCACGCCGTCGCTGCGCAACCCCGACGGGTCGTGCGAGCTGCGTATTCTGGGCCCGATCGAACTGGCCGGTCAGTTCGAGTGGTACGCGCTCTCCTTGCAGGTCGGCGGCGCGCTGGAATCCCAGGCGCACGAACACGGCACGCGCGAACACCTGACCGTGTTGTCCGGCATTGTCGAAGTGGCGGCCGGAGACGAAAAGCAGCGCCTGAAGCCCGGCGAAACCGCGCGTTACGCGGTGGACCGGCCCCACGCGATCCGCAATGTCGGAAAAGCCGCTGCCAGCGCCTGGCTGGTGGTGATGCATCCGGCTTGAGCCGGTGTCCATCGTCGCCGCCACGCAGCAGGGCCAAAGACCTGCCTGCCCAGCCGCCCGGCGTGGTGGAAGTGTTGGGTTGCTTGCGCGGACCACGGCGGTGCCGGTCGGGTTCAGCGTCGCTTCCGGGGCCTTGGGATCCTGGTCGTGCTGTTGCCGCCCAGCCAGGCTGGCGAAGTGGCCCACCGCGGTTCGCCGGAATGATCACGCGCTACGTCGAATGACCAACAGGGCGAGTTCCTCGGCCGCTTCCTGGGGACTCATCTGACCGTTGGCAATGCGTTGCGCCTGCCGCGCCAGCGACGAGGTACCCTCCTTCGGCGTGACAAACGGTTCGATCAACCTGGCCGTGAGCAGCCGCAGCAAATGCTGTTCGATATGGTGCTGGCGTTTACGCGCGATCCGAGATGTCGTGGTCGCCCACCGCAGGAAGGCCTCCGCCGCATCGGCCAACTCCGTGGTACCCGCTCCAGTTGGTGCGACGGTTTCGAGGACAGGGGGACGCCAGGTCGTTGATTCCGACCCGGGATCACCGTGGCGAAAATTGAGTGCCCGAACGCCTAGCGACAAGGTTCCAGCCGAATCGGGGTCCGAGGCCGGATCCCAGCGATTGACTCCCGGCTGCCCCATGTAACGGGTGGCCAGTGCGCGGTCGATCTCCGCCAGGGTGCTGCGTCCTCCCGGGCGATCGCTCTTGTTGATCACATAGACGTCGCCGATTTCCATCAATCCCGCCTTGGAAGCCTGCACCTGGTCGCCCAACCCTGGAACCGAGACCACCACCACGCAATCCGCGAGATTCACCACGTCGATATCGGCCTGGCCCGCGCCGACCGTCTCGATCACGATGCGCGTGAAACCTGCATGCACCAGCAGGGGCAGGATTTCCGCCGTGGTGCTGCTGACGCCCCCCACATGCCCTCGCGAAGAAAGGCTTCTGAAATAAATACCCGGATATTCGGCGCTGCGCTCCATGCGGATGCGATCACCCAGCAACGCGCCGCCAGAGTACGGACTGGAAGGATCGACTGCAAGCACGGCGACAGCCTCCCCGTTCGCGGCCCAGTGCGCGGCCAGCGCATCCACCAGCGTGGATTTTCCGGCCCCCGGGGGACCGGTGATGCCGATCACAAAGGCTGACCCCCGACTACTGTAGGCAGCCCGCAGAATCGCGCCGCTGGACGGCAGTCGATTCTCGACCGCGCTGATGTCTCGTGCGAGCGCTCGCCTGTCGAGCCTGGAGCTGGTCACCCCTCGACCTCGATCAGCAGTGCGTCGCCCTGGCCGAACCCACCACAGATGGCGGCCACGCCACGGCCACCACCCCGTTCACGCAATGCCGCGATGAGGGTCATGGCCAGGCGGGCACCACTGGCGCCGAGAGGGTGACCAATGGCGACCGCGCCCCCGTTGACATTGGTACGCGCCCGCAATGACGCGACACGTGCGTCGTCGCCCTGGCCGAGTTTGATCGTGCTCACCAGCGGCGTCGCGGCGTAGGCTTCGTTGATCTCGATCAGATCGATCCCGTCAATGCCAAGATCCGCCGCCTTGAGGACGGTATCGATGGCCACCGCCGGCGTGTAGGTGCCGGAGGTGGCGCCACCACAGACCTGCGCGTAGCCGCGGATGCGCGCCAATATTGGAAGGCCGCACGCCCTGGCATGGTCCGGCGCCATCAGCGCGATGAACGCCGCGCCGTCGTTGAGTCCCGGAGCGTTGCCCGCCGTGATGCAAGGTCCTCCGTAGACCGGGCTGAGCGTCGAGAGTTTTTCCAGCGAGGTGTCGCTGCGCGGGGATTCATCGGCGTCCATCACAACCCTGGTCTTGCGCGGACCGTCCACGGTCAAGGTCATACGTTCGGCGGAAAAAAAGCCCCGATCCTGTGCCGCAAAGTAGTTGCGGTGACTTGATACGGCCCATGTGTCCTGCTCCAGCCGGGTGACGCCCTGGCGCAGCGCCTCTTCACCGGAATACACCGCAATTGGCCGGTCGACCGCCGGACCGCTGAGCCGCAGCGGATCGTCCACCGAGATGGGACCGATGCGGGGATGCTGCCGTGGCCACAACAAGGGTATGCGACTCAGGCTTTCAAAGCCGCCACATACCAATGCCCTGGACTGGCGCGCGAGAATGTCTTTCCAGCCCAGCCCGATGGCCGTCATGCCCGAACAGCAGGCGCGGTCCACGCCGAACGAGGGCGTGGTTTCCGGCAGCCGTGAAATCAACACCGCCTGGCGCGTGGCCGTCAGGGTCGCACTCCCGATCAGGCCCACCCCGGCGTAGACCGCATCGATCGGTGTATTGCCGGCGCGTTTTAACACTTCATCGATCGCCAGGGCCGCCAGGTGTGGTGCGTCCACCCCCACCAACTTGCCTTCGAGGCGGCCGAACGGAGTCCGCGCAAAAGCGACGACCACCGGTGCACTACGAGCATCCATGAGACTCTCCTTTGCGGGCGAGGCTGGCCTTGAGGGCGCGTTTGTCGACCTTGTTGTTCAGATTTTTCGGCAGCGTGTCCAGAAACAGGAAGCGCTTGGGCGTGCGCAAACCGAGCGAAGGTTTGCAATAGGCCGTCAGCGTCTGCGCGTCGAGCGTTGCACCCGGCACCGGCGTGACGAACGCAACCACCGCCTCGCCCCAATCGGCGTCGGGCACGCCCACCACGGCGGCCTCGATCACCAGCGGATGCGCCGTCAATGTGGCCTCGACCTCCTGGGGATAGATGTTGAAGCCACCGCTGATGATCATCTCCTTCGAGCGGCCAACCAGCGTGATCAACCCGCAAGCGTCCTGGCGTGCCAGGTCTCCCGACCACAGCCAGCCCTCGCGTACCGTCCTGGCGGTTTCCTCGGGCATGTTCCAGTAGCCCTGCATCACATGCTCCGAGCGAACCGTGAGCTCCCCCGACTCACCCACGGCAACCGGTGTCCCATCGGAGGCACGGATGACGACTTCGACCATCGTGTAGGGCCGGCCGATGCACCCGATGCGAAGCTCGCCTGCGCCGTCATCGGAACCGGGTGTGAAGTGGTCGCGCGGTGCCAGCGTCGTCACGGTCATCATCGCTTCGGTCAGGCCGAAGTTCTGCGTCAGGATGGGGCCGAACCGCTTCAAGGCCTTTTCCAGGGTGTTTTTTGGTATCGGCTCCGCGCCGTATCCGATCGCCCGCAGCGAGGACAGGTCATGGCGGTCGATATCCGCGTAGTTCACCAAGCGCGTCAGGAATGTCGGAACGCAGGTGAAGACCGTTACCCGCTGCTCCTCGATGCAGCGCAGCAGGTTGTCCACCGTGCCCCCGGGGACCAGCACACTACAGGCGCCCCGCAGAAACCAGGGCACGAAATAGGTGCCGCTCGCATGGGTGAGCGGTCCGACATGCGCAAGCGTGTCATCGTGCCGGATATCCCGGTCGATCAGCATGTTCCGGCACACGGCGAGCCAGTTCCGGTGGCTCAGCATGACACCCTTGGGCCGACCCGACGAACCCGAGGTGTAGTTGATCGAACATAGATCTTCCAGTTGTACGCGATCCAGAACTTTGGGCGTCAGGGGGGATTGCAGCAGGCTGGCCCAGGAAGGTCCATGCGCCGCATCCTCGCCGTTTACCTGGGCCATCCAGAGACCGGGAAACTCCGCGGCACCTTCCTGCGCACGGGCGCGGGTGGCGCTGTCGTAGAAGAGCACCGCGGCATTGGAGTCGCCCAGCGCCATGCCGACATCCGGGGTTGTCGCGCGCGCATTGATGGGGACACGCACCATTGCGGCGCGCTCCACCGCCACCTGGAGCAGCAGGCACTCCGCGCTGTTCCCAAGAAAAATCGCGATCCGGGTCCCCGGGGCCAGGCGCGCCGCCAACCCGCAGGCGATCCGGTCGCAGAGGTCACTGAACTCCCCGTACGACCAACGCCGCGGCCCGTCCACCAGGCAGGGGCGCGCGGCAAAGCGCCGCGCAGCCTGCCGCATGAATGTGCTGAGTGTCGGAGCCTGGTTCATGCCGCATGCCCCGGAATGGTTTGGCGCAGGTAGTCCACGATCTCCTGGATCGATGTACCGGACAAAAAGACTCGTGAGATGCCCGCCGTCTCCAGCGTCGGAAGGTCTTCCTGCGGAATCACCCCCCCCGCGATGATCCGGATGTCACTGCCACCCAGCGCATCGAGTTGCGCCCGGATTCGCGGCAGCAACACCATGTGGGCCCCGGACAGTATGCTGACGCCCACCACGTCTACATCCTCATCCACAGCCGCGCTGGCGATCTGGTCCGGGGTACG
>JANYBQ010000589.1 GCA_025360705.1 Betaproteobacteria bacterium
AGTTAGAGCAACGTACCCTTCAAGAAAAGGAATGCGACGCTGAAATAAATTACCAATCCAGTGACATCTACCAAGGTCGCTACAAAGGGTGCGGAGGAAGTGGCGGGATCGAACCCGACGCGGCGTAACAGAAACGGAAGCATCGAGCCCGCAAGGGTCCCCCACATGACGATGCCAACAAGTGAAACGCCCACGGTCATTCCAACCAACAGCCAGTGCGGTCCATAGATAGTAGAAAACCCGGACCAGATCGCGATCCTGAAAAATCCGATCACGCCCAAAATCGAACCGAGTGCGAGTCCAGCGAAAATTTCGCGTCGCATCACGCGCCACCAGTCCGCAAGCGCGACTTCGCCGATCGCAAGTGCGCGGATCACCAACGTCGTCGCCTGTGAGCCGGAATTGCCACCGCTGGAAATGATCAGCGGCACGAAAAGTGCCAATACAACGGCTTTTTCTATCTCGCCTTCAAAAAAACCCATCGCTGTTGCCGTCAGCATTTCTCCCAGGAAAAGAATCACCAACCAGCCACCGCGTTTTTTGACCATGCGCCAAAAGCCGATCGACATATAGGGTTCATCGAATGCCTCCGATCCACCTACCCTTTGCATTTCAGCAGTGGCCCGGTTTTCGGCAATTTTCAACACGTCGTCGATCGTCACGATCCCGATCAACACTCCCGTCGTATCGGTGACCGGGAGTGCCTTCCTGTCTTCGGAAAGAAAGAGACTGACCGCGCTTTCCGCCGCGTCGTCGGCTTTCAGCGATACAAACCGGTTGTCCATGATGTCGGACACCACCCGGTCTTGCGGAGCAAGCAGAAATTCCCGGACGCGGATGTCGTCGATAAGCACGCCATGGTCATCAACGACATATAAAACGCTCAATGTTTCACTATTTGTTCCGTGCTCGCGCACGTAATCCAGAACTTGCCGAACAGTCCAGTTTTCCTTTATCGCGACGTATTGGGGCGTCATCAGCCGCCCAATGCTTTTCTTTGGATAACCCAACAGGGACAGGGCGACTTCCCGCTCCTGCGGAGACAACACTTCGAGAAGCTGTTTGGTGACCGTCGCGGGAGATTCTTCAAGAAACTCGGTTCTATCGTCGGGGGCCATGTGATTGAGAATGTCCGCCACTTCTTGCTGGCCCAGCGCTTTTAAAAGTCGGTTCTGGTTTGGCCGGTCCAAAAACTCGAATGCCGCGGCAACTACATTGCGAGGCAATACGCGCATCACCACGGCCTGCTCAATCTCGGACATCGCTTTCATGCTGTCGGCAACCGCTGGGCCGGTCCAGTTTTTGGTGAGAGCGCGAATACCGTTCAGATCGCGTGCTTTAAGTGCCCGTTGCAATTCGCTCATATTGGTTCACTCCATGACCTTCGGTAAAAAAAGCGATGATCGTACAATCGCCCCGTCTCAACAACCGGCCAATCTTATGGACTCAGACAGTTCCTGGCCTTCGACCCCCTAGATTCGCGCGCGGACACATAGCTGTCATAAGCGCTCGTCAGGCTCGGCACGAAGGTAATCGCTAATCGTGCCTGGCAAGCGGAATGAGTCGGGGGCTGTCGCCTCTGCCTTGAATTCACCCCCAGGTTCTTGATATCCACGCTCTTGCGAGCGTCATGGCCGACACCATTTTTTTGTGTCAACCCAGGGGAATTTGCATGGTCACTCAATCGGCAAAAGAATTCGTTCGTCGGCTCGGGCCCGGCTTAATCACAGGTGCCGCCGACGATGACCCAAGTGGCATTGCCACGTACTCCCAGGCCGGATCCCAATTCCGGTTCGGTCTGGTTTGGACGCTGTTGCTCACGACCCCACTCATGATTGGCATCCAGATGCTCTCCGCGCGCATTGGGTGGGTGACAGGGGAAGGGCTTGCGGCAAATATCAACAAGATGTTTCCCCGCTGGTTGACCACCTCTCTGGTGGGCCTGCTGGTCGTCGCCAACACCATCAACATCGCCGCCGATATCGGTGCAATGGGTGAAGCCGTGCGTCTTCTGGTCGGCGGCCCCTCAGCACTGTATGTGTTGGGTTTCGGCGCGTTGACTATCGCTACCCAGATATTGTTCTCATACGAGCGAACCGTCCGCATCCTGAAGTGGCTCACTCTCGCACTATTCGCGTACGTCGCCGTGATTCTGACCGTCCAGGTTCCGTGGCGACAGGCGATCTCTGAATCCCTTCATCCCTGGTCGTTTTTCCCGAAAGACACCTCGATCAAAGACTACGCCTCGATGGTGGTGGCGGTGCTGGGTACGACCATCAGTCCCTACCTGTTTTTCTGGCAGGCGGCTCAAGAAGTGGAAGACAACAATCGCAGGCCGGAGTCTCAATCGCTTCGGTTGCACCCGGAATACGCCGCGGAGCATTTGTCTCGTATCAAGCAGGACACCTATATCGGGATGACGTTTTCAAACGTAATCGCACTTTGCATTGTGATTGCGACGGCTGTGACATTGAACATGCAGGGGATCACCAATATTCAGACCTCGGCCCAGGCGGCGGAAGCCCTTAGACCCGTTGCCGGTGAATTTGCATTCGCTGTCTTTGCATTGGGCATTGTCGGAACCGGGCTCCTCGCGGTTCCGGTGCTTGCGGGATCCGCCGCCTACGCGGTTAGCGAACTTTATGGATGGAAGGCGGGACTCTCCCATGGGTTCCATGAAGCGCGGGGCTTTTACATCCTCATCATGGCTGCCACTGGCATCGGCACCTTAATGGGCTACTTCCAAGTTGACCCCATCAAGGCGCTGGTCTGGAGTGCCATCGTCAATGGCGTGATATCCGTGCCCATCATGGCGGCGCTAATGTGGATTGGTCAATCCGAGCGCTTGATGGGGAAATTCACCATTAGCACGCGCCATCGTTTCTTCGGCTGGTCGGCAACCGTCGTCATGGCAGTTGCCGTGGTATTGATGTTCGCGACGATGTAGGTATGGACGGGACCAGATACTTCGCAAAATTGCACCATGCGCCACAGGCAAAAATCCATCCTTTCTATTTGTCTCATCAAGAGTGCAACACCGCGCTGGCCGCCTTCGATTCGCGTAGCAAGCGAAGGCCGTTTCCCACCACCAGCAAGCTGGCCCCCATGTCGGCAAACACGGCCATCCACATCGTGGCGGTTCCAACCACAGCCATCAGCAGGAACACGCTTTTAATACCCAAAGCCAGCGTGATGTTCTGCCACAGGATGGAGTGGGTCCGTCTGGAAAGCTGCACCGTTTCGGCGACCCGCAGCAAGTTGTCGTTCATGATCACCACGTCTGCGGCTTCCATGGCCGTGTCGGTACCGGCAGCGCCCATGGCGAAACCAATGTCGGCTTGCGCAAGCGCCGGAGCGTCGTTGATGCCATCGCCCGTCATACCGGTTGCGCCGTACCGCTTTTGCATTTCCTTGATGGCCTCGAGTTTGGCTTGCGGTAGCAGGTCGCCACGCGCATCCGTGATTCCCGCCTGCGCCGCTATGGCTTTCGCCGTGGCGGCATTGTCGCCAGTGAGCATCACGGATGTGACGCCGAGAGCCTTGAGGTCGAGGATGGCCTGCCTGGACGTTTCCTTGATGCTGTCCGCTACCGCAAACAAGGCGAGGACACGCGTCCGGTCGGCAAGCAAGGTAACCGTGCGACCTTGCCGCTCATGCACCGCTAACTCGGCTTCCAGTGCAGGGCTGCATACTCCCCCTTCATGAATCACCCGGTGGTTACCCAGGAGGAACCGCTGCTTGTTCACGACACCTTCCACACCCCGGCCGGGCAACGCGCTGAAGTCCTCTACTTCAGCGGCATTCGCGCAAAGGCTGACCGCAATCGCCTTGGACACCGGGTGGTCTGACCGTGCGGCCAGGCTCGCGGCAGCCTGTTTTGTGACTGCTTCCTCAGCACCGTCCCAGACCTTCCATTCCACCAGCCTGGGTTTGCCTTGCGTGATCGTGCCGGTCTTGTCC
>JANYBQ010000626.1 GCA_025360705.1 Betaproteobacteria bacterium
TCAACGCCGAAAAGTGGCCATCGCGTCGCCTCGGCGGCGTCCGCAGCCGAATTCGTTGCCAAAGTCAGCGCCATGGGTGCCGACAGCGGCAAACGAAAAACTCTCAAGCTCTGAGCCTGGCCACCGACCGCAGGGCCTGCCTGCAGACCGTGCTGGGCGGCTCCGGCAAGGTGGGCGCCATGATTCCGGAGAGCCATGTGGGTGGTTATGACGGCATCGGTGCGCTGCCCTACTACAAGACCGACGTCGCGGGCGCGAAGAAGCTGCTCGCCGAGGCCGGTTACCCAAGCGGCATCGACCTGGGCGATTACATCGTGGTGGCGGCCAACGCACTCGACGTGCAGTGCTCCCAGATACTGCAACAGCAGTGGGCCGCCGCGGGCATCAAAGTCAATCTGAAACCGATGGAGACGGCGCCATTGCTGGCCCTGTGGGCCAAGGGCGACTACGGGCTGCTGTCGGTAGCCCTGAGTTGGAACCCGGACCCGGACGCCATCGTGTCGTACCTGACCTCGGCCAATGTTTATGGCAAGGGGATGGGCATGGCCGACGCACAGCTGGACAAAATGGTCGAGGATGCCCGGTCGATGCTGGAGGTTCCAAAACGTGCCGCTGCTTACCAGCAGATCCAGAAACACATTGCCGACCAAGCCTACATCCTTCAAATTTACCAATACCCGCTGCGCTGGGAAGCCTGGCGCAGTTATGTGAAAGGGTATGTGCCGCTGGCAGCCAACATCCGCACTTTCGTGCGCACGACCTGGCTCGCCAAATAGGATCGTGCAAAGGGCCTGTGACGATGATGGCGGGGCGGAGTCATGATCCGTATGCTGCTGACACGCCTTGCGTGGACGGTGCCGATCCTGTTGGGTGTCTCCATCGTTGCCTTTGCGCTGATGCGTGCTCTGCCGGGCGATTTTGCGCAGGCCGCGGCGGGCACCACGGCCGTTACACCCGAAATTCTTGACACGATAAGGCGCGACCTCGGGCTGGACAAACCGGTTTGGCAGCAATACCTGCGCTGGATTGGCAGCGCGCTGACGGGCGACCTGGGAACGTCCTTCGTGACCCGCAAACCCGTGACCGGCGAACTCTTTCCACGCCTGGCCGTTACCGCGGAACTTACCTTGATCGCGGGCAGCATGGCGATGCTCATGGGCGCCCTGACCGGCCTGGCGTCGGCGCGGTTGCGCGGCCGCGTGGACTGGATCGTGCGCGGTATTAACGGACTGCTGTTGGCGATACCGAATTTTGTGGTTGCCACCTTGATCGTACTGCTGGCTGGCCTGTATTTTCCGGAGCTGGGAATCTTCAACTATGTAGCCTTTTTTGCCAACCCGATCGGCAATCTCGGAAGCATGTTGTTGCCGGCGTTGTCGCTGGCGCTGGCCGTATCGGTGACGATCTCGGAGAATACCCGGGCCGCGGTGCTGGAGGTTTCGAGCCAGGACTTCGTTATGGTGGCGCGCGCCAAGGGCCTTCGGTCGCGCACGATATTGCTGAATTATTTGGTGAAAAACGCGATCACTCCCGTCATCACCGTCACCGGGCTTCAACTGGCATCATTGCTTGGCGGCAGCATCGTGATCGAGACCATCTTCACGATTCCCGGCATGGGCCAGTATCTGTTCGATTCGATCGACAACCGCGACTACCCGGTGATTCAGGCCATCGTTCTGGTCGCGGCAACCATCGTGTTATTGATGAACGTGCTGGTCGATATTGCCTACGCCCGAGTGGATGCACGGGTGAGTTATGAGTGAGCCAAACCCGGTGGCAGCCAGCGCGCCGGTGCTCCCCGACGCCCCGCCGGAACTTCGACGCCGCCGCGCAACGAGCGGTCAACTGCTCATGGCGGTCGGTCTGGCGATGTTTGTCACCATGATCGTCGTGACCGTGTTCGGCCCGATGATCACCCCGTACAACGCATCGGCCACGTCACCCGACTCGCTCGCCGGACCCACCGCCGCGCATTGGCTGGGCACCGATTCCATCGGCCGGGATGTGCTGAGCAGGCTCATCATCGGCGGCCGCACCACGCTGCTGATCACCTTCATCGCGGTGTTTCTTGCGTTGGCCCTCGGACTCGTGCTGGGCCTGATGGCGGGGTATGTCGGTGGCATGGTCGACCAGGTCATCATGCGAGCCTTGGACATCGTCTTTGCATTCCCGGTTTTCCTGTTGGCGATTGCGGTGGTGGCAGCACTTGGGCCAACGGTGCCCAACCTCATCCTGACCATCGCCATCGTTTACACGCCTACCATGGCCCGGGTGGTGCGCGGCCCGGTGCTCAGCGTCAAGCGCTGGGACCATGTGGAGGCGGCCAGAAGCGTTGGCGTGGGCGAATTTGGCATCGCCACGCGGCACGTGTTGCCGATGGTGATTTCGCCGATCCTGGTGCAGACCGCACTCACTTTGGCGCACACCATCTTCACGGTTACCGCGCTGTCCTTCCTGGGCATCGGGCCGCCGCCGCCTGAGCCGAACTGGGGCGGCATGTTGTCGGAAGCCAGGCAGTTCATGGAGCTTGCACCGCTGACCGTTATCGGGCCGGCCGCGGCCATCGTGTTCGCTACGCTAACCTTTATCGTGCTGGCCAATGGGCTGCGTGAAATGCTGGACGTGGGGAGCCGGTGATGGATGCATCGGCCGCGTTGCTCCAGGTCCGCAAGCTGACCGCGCAATTCACCAGCGGTGGCGTGACCGCCCAGGTGGTGAAGGGTGTCTCTTTCGATATCGCCGCGGGAGAAGCGGTGGGGTTTGTCGGCGAGTCGGGTTGCGGCAAAAGCGTCACGGCGCGCGCCATCATGCGCCTGGCCCCCGAGGGTTCGTCGGTCGAATGGGGCGGCAATATTTTCTTTCGCGGCCAGGACCTGCTGCAACTCAGGGAAGGCGGTATGCGCGATATACGCGGGCGCCGCATCGCCATGGTCTTCCAGGACCCGATGACATCGCTGAACCCGGTCATGACGATAGGCGCGCAAATCGACGACATGCTGCGGCGCCACACCGGTGTTTCCGCCAGCGCCGCGCGCCGCCGCACGGTGGAACTGCTCGGCCTGGTGGGCATCCGCGACGCGGAGCGCCGCGCCAACGACTATCCACATCAGTTTTCCGGTGGCATGCGGCAGCGCGTATTGATCGCCATCGCGGTGTCCTGCGAACCCGACCTGCTGATCGCCGACGAGCCCACGACCGCGCTGGACGTCACGGTACAGGCCCAAATCCTGCGGTTGCTGATGCGGCTGCGCCAGGAGCTGGGCATGGCGCTGATGCTGATCACGCACGACTTCGGCGTGATTGCCGGCATGGTGGAACGGGTGTACGTGATGTACCGGGGCGAGATTGTCGAGGCCGGTGGAGTCGATGCGATTTTTGCCAGTCCGCAACACGAATACACGCGTGCCTTGCTCGACGCGGTGCCGCGTATCGACACAGCGGGGCGCCCGCCGCCGTGAGCCGCCAGATTGCTCTCAGGGCCAACGACGCATCTGCACGCAGGAGCGAGGTGTTGCAGTGAGCCGGTCCCAGCCTTTGCCCGCGGCATCGTCCCGGCCGCTGCTGAGGGTCCGCGAGCTCTGCGTGACCTTTCCAGCACAGCGCGGCAATGCGCCAGTACGCGCAGTGCAAGGCGTGTCTTTCGACATTGAGCGCGGCCAGACCCTGGGACTGGTCGGGGAGTCGGGATCTGGCAAAACAACGACCGGCCGGGCGATCCTGCAATTGCAGGCCGCGACCGGCGGCTCGGTGCATCTGCTGGGCCGGGACCTGACCACCATGTCCGGCCCGGAAGTTCGCGGCATGCGCCGGCACATGCAGTTCGTATTGCAGAACCCCTATTCGAGCCTGAACCCACGCATGACCATAGCTCGCACGCTCGCGGAGCCACTACGCGTGCACCGCTCGGTACCGGAATCGCGGGTCGCGGCGCGCGTGGCCGAGCTCATGGAACTGGTCGGCATGGACCCCGAAGCGGTGCGCCGTTATCCGCACGAGTTCTCTGGCGGGCAGCGCCAGCGCATCGTCATCGCGCGTGCATTGGCCGTCAATCCGGACTTCGTGGTGTGCGACGAGCCGGTGTCCGCGCTGGATGTGCGGACGCAGGCGCAGATCGTCGCGCTGTTGCAATCGCTACAGGACAAACTCGGGCTGTCCTATCTTTTTATCGCGCACGATCTGGCCATCGTGCGCCATGTCGCACATCGCGTCGCGGTGATGTTCAGCGGGCAGGTGGTCGAACTCGGCGACGCCGCACAGGTGTACGGCAGCCCGGGTCATCCCTACACCCGCGCCCCGCTGGATGCGGTGCCGGTCCCGGACCCGGTGTTACAGCGTCGGAAACTTGCGATGACCGCGCCGGATCCGCAATTCCGCGAGCATGAAACATGCACCGGGCCATGTGTATTCGGCGAGGACCATGTGAGCACCGGTACTCAGCCCTGGCATGCCATTGGCGCTGGACACGGCGTCTCGTGCCGGTTCTGGCCGCCGCAACTCGCGGTTAGCGTCACTACACTATCAGCGCCGAAAGAATCATCCCCAGCCCGATGATGCTGACCGCCCACACGGCGGTGCGCACATAGCTGATACCCGCCAGATAAACCGGAAAGTACACCAGCCGCGCCCAGAAGAAAATCTGCGCGCCAAGCGCAACGCGCGGTCCGACAACACCGGCGATCTGTGCCGCCAGCATGACAACGGCGAAAAGCAACATGCCCTCAAGCATGTTGCGGGCCGCGCGTTCCGCGCGCCCTGCCAGTGGCGTCGCATCGGGCAGCGTCGCGCGGTTGCCGAAGGCCACGGCCATGCCGGCGGGTGTCCATGCACGCGCGCGCAGCAGGCTTGCGAAAAGTACCATCACGAAGGTAAGGATTGCGCTCGCCGCGAGGTAGTAAAGATCTTTTCCCATGCGTTTGTCTCCGATGCAGGTTGGTTAAAAAGGGCCATATGCAGTTTACAAGCGAACAGGCCCAGGAGGTGAAAAAACGACCCGCTAATTTGCGGGACCACCGAAGCGTCTAAGGTCGGGTCTAGCCGCGTTTCCAATCATGAAACCGGCGCGCCCATTGCAACAATCGCACCGGCTGGTGCGCGCGTTTCCACTCGCCTGCCGCATATTTATTGGCTTCTGACAGCGTTGGATAGGTGTGGATGGTGCCTAGAATCTTGTTCATCCCAAGGCCGTGTTTCATGGCTAGCACGTATTCGGCCAGCAGGTCAGCCGCGTGAGTTCCGACGATCATGGCGCCCAGGATCCGACCCTTGCCCGGCACCGTCAGCACCTTCACGAAGCCGCGTGCTTCGCTGTCCGCGATTGCGCGGTCCAACTCATGCAGGTCGTACTTCACCACTTCGTAGGGAATGTTCTTTTCTTTCGCTTCCTGCTCGTTCATGCCGACTCGGGCCACCTCCGGGTCGATAAAGGTGGCCCAGGGAATCACGGTGTAGTCGGCCTTGAATTTCCGGAAATCGCCGAACAGGGCGTTGACGGCCGCATACCAGGCCTGATGCGCGGCCACGTGGGTGAACTGGTAGGGTCCGGCTACATCGCCGGCGGCGTAGATGTTGGGATAAATCGTCTGTAGGTACTCGTTGGTATCGACCGTCTTGTGCGTCGGAATGCCGAGTTCTTCCAGGCCGTAACCTGACAGGCGCGCGACACGCCCCACAGCGCATATCAGGGCATCGAACGGGATGCGTTTTACCTGGCCTTGGTGCTCGACCACGATGGTCTTGGTGGCATTGTTATCGCTGCTGGTCTCACAACGCAGGGCCTTGTGCGAAGTCAGCACTTTCACGCCATCGGCCTGCAAGGCCACACGCGCCAGCTCGGACACTTCCTCGTCCTCGCGCAGCATGATACGCGGCGCCATTTCTATCTGCGTCACGTCCGAGCCAAGCCGCGCAAAGGCCTGTGCCAGTTCGCAACCGATCGGCCCGCCGCCAAGAATGACGAGGCGTCTGGGCACTTCATCGAGTTGGGCGAATGCGTCCCACAGCGTGTCGCTGGTCACGTAGCCCACGGCATCCAGCCCGGGAAGTGGCGGCACAAAAGGCCGCGCGCCCGCGGCGATGACGATGCTGCGCGTGGTGAGGGTCTGTGTGCCGCCGTTGTTGAGCGCCACTTCCACGGTCCAGGGGTTCACGATCTTCGCGTAACCCAGTACCACATCCACCCCCAGTCCGGTATAACGCTCCACGCTGTCGTGCGGGGCAATCTCCGCGATCACCGCATGGATGCGCGCCATCACCTCCCGAAAACTGAAGCTGGTGCTGGCAGTTGCGAGGCCGTAATTTGCCGAATGCAGAATCTGGTGGCGCAGCCTGGCCGTACGAATGAGTGCCTTGCTCGGCACGCAGCCGAAGTTCAGGCAGTCGCCGCCCATCTTGTTGGCTTCGATAAGCGTGACCCTGGCCTTCACGGCGACGCCAATCAGCGCGCTGACCAGGCCGCCCGAGCCGGCGCCGATGACAATCAGGTTGCGGTCGAAGGTTTTGGGACGCACCGAGGCCCAACGTGCGTAAACTTTGCGGCGCTTGAAAGCGTCCAGAGTCTTCTTCGTGACCAGCGGGAAAATGCCCAGCAGCACAAACGCGCCGATAAGCTTGGGCGAGAGGATCGAGCGCAGCGAATCGATGCTGGCGATCTGGGTGCCCGCATACACGTACACAACGGTCGCGGCCAGCATGCCAAGCTGGCTGACCCAGAAAAAAGTCCGGGTCCCGATGCGTGTCATACCCATCACCAGGTTCAGCACAAAAAACGGAATGGCGGGAATTAGCCGTAGCGTGAAAAGATAAAACGCGCCATCTCTATCGATGCCTTTGTTGACCTCGGCCAGCTTGTTGCCGAAACGCTTTTCCATCGTGTCGCGTAAGACGGTGCGCGCCGCCAGCATGGCCAGCGTGGCGCCGATGG
Organism: Betaproteobacteria bacterium; assembly: GCA_025360705.1. Classification (GTDB taxonomy): domain Bacteria; phylum Pseudomonadota; class Gammaproteobacteria; order Burkholderiales; family Burkholderiaceae_C; genus CAISIP01. The sequence continues at coordinate 6,920 of JANYBQ010000626.1, forward strand.
TGGACGCAAACGACACCACGATGGTGCCCCATAACAGTCCGAAGCCTGCGCCGGCGGCCAGCGTCAGAATGGTTGCGCCGGGCAGCGACAGCGCCGTCACGCCCACATAAACCGCGAAGAAAACCAGCGTCACCAGCAACGGCCGCTGCTGGTAGATCTGGCTGAAACCATCCTGGCTTTGCTTGAGGTAGGCAAGGCTGAAATAACGCCCCAGGTCGAACGCAAAAAATGCGATGGCGCAAGCCACCAGCAAGACCAGCACAAAAAGTTTTTTCAAGTTCAAAGCGGTTCCGTTTCCAGGACGTGGGTTTAGTTGTCACCGGCACCGTGGGTGCTGCTGGACGCTGACCCGGCTGATTCTTGCACCTTTCCCCGGCCAACTATTTGCTTGGAGACCGCCGGCCGGCCTGCTACGCTACAGGCCCATGGAAGATGCCTACAAGACCAAGCTGTGTTTGCCGCTGACTGCCGAATTGGTGGGTGGGTTGGCGAAAATGACCGAGGCCATCGGCAGTGCAGACTGGTTCGACGCGGTGCTGAATCTGCTCGGCACGGTGTGTGCAATCGACTCCGGCGGCGCCATGGTCTACCACCGGGAACAGCGGCCGCGCCGGATATTGCACCGCTTCAACCCGCTGGAGCGGGCCTTGCCGGAGGACGCGTACCTGTCGGGGCCGTATGCGCTGGACCCGCATTACCAGTTGTTCGCGGCCGGCTGCCCGAACGGCGTGCACTGGCTGCGCGACATCGCACCCGACGACTTCTTCCAGAGCGAGTATTACCGGGTGTTTTATTCCCAGATCGGCCTGTCCGATTCGATCGAACTGCTGTGGCGCATCGACGCGCACAGTGCCCTGAATATCTTTATCGAGCGCAGTATCCGGCATGCGGAGTTCGAGGCCGCCGACATGGTCGCCATCAACACCGTGTTGCCGGTCATATTCGCCGCGGCGGCCAAGCACCATGAACTTACGGCTGCCGCGTCCCGGCGCGACTCCGACGGCCTGACGCACCGCAAGGTGCAAAGCACGATCGAGAACTTCGCCAGTTCGCTGCTGACCCAGCGCGAGCGGCAGGTGTTGTTCTACATGATCAGCGGGTATTCATCGACGTTGACGGCACAGCGCCTCAATACGACCGAAGGCACGATCAAGATTCACCGCAAGAACATCCACCGCAAACTCGACATCGGTTCGCAGGCCGAACTGTTCTCGCTGTTTATCAACTGCATCCCGTTCGCGATGCTCGAAAGCCCGGTCGATCCCCTGGAGGCCTACCAGCGTGCGCCCAGCAGCGCGCGCGGCATCGCTTTGCTGGAGCCGGCGGCGTTGCGTGTCTGAATCGTTATAGCTGGGAGGCTGTGGCGCCTGACGGCGGAATATAAATTCCTTGGGCGTTGTGCTGCTTCCAGCTCTGTATGTCGATGCTTTTGTCGAGCGGAAACAGCGGCCGCGGTATTTTGGAATAGGGCAACAACGCATAGTCCACCGTACACAAGGCGCCGCTGTCGCAGATGATGACCTTCTCCGCGATGGGTTCGAAAGCCGCGCGGAAATGCTGCATCGACTTGAGCGCGATAACGCGCTTTTTTTGCGGGTCGATGCCGAAGGCCTCGAACTGCTGCAGGTCCAGCATCTGGGCCCGGTGGCTCACCACCAGGATCGTGATGCCATCGACCTGGATCACGGCGGTGGGTCCCCAGCTGCGCGCCAGCCCGCCTATCATCGCGCCGCTACCCACATAGTTGCCATCGCTGAGCAGCGTCAGCGTGCAGTTCAGGTGCAAAGGCGTTCCTCCGAAGCGCGGATCGGTCTTGCCGCCGAGTGCGATCTGCACCCGGTCGCCCGGTGCATGGGCCTGCAGTTGCTGCACCACCTGTGCATCCACCATCGGGCCGAAACACGCGTCGGCAACTGAGGCGTCGAGCAAGGCAGCCAGCAGCGCGGTGGAGTCGCCATAGGCGCCGCCTCCCGGGTTGTCGGCGTAGTCGGCCACCACCAGGGGTTTGGCGTCCATCCGCGCCTGTGCGGCGTAGTCCTTGCAGATGGCGGCCGCCTGAGCCACGGTCAGGTATTGGTTCATCGGCGCGTCCCGGCGCTGCCAGATGTCGTCTGCCAGTTCGGCCGCGAAACGCGCGTGTTGCTGCATGTCGCCTTGGGCCGTGACCAGGATGCTGGGCCCGACTTCGGCGATATCCGCATTCGCAAAACCGCCGTTGACGCTGACCGCGAACACGTCCGGCTGCTGTTCATAGGCGCGGGCCCGCCGGATGCGGTCGACCATCGGCCCGGCGTCGGTGCGCCCGCCGTCGACTTCTTCCAGCATCGGTAGTGACACCCGCAAGGTGACCGGATGGATTTCGCCGGTCATGCTGCGTTGCAGGATGTCTGCGGCGTGGCGCGCCGCAACCCGCATGTCGGTGTGCGGATAGGTCTTGAACGACACGATGATGTTGGCCAGGTCGCACATCTGGCGCGTGACGTTGGCGTGCGGGTCGAGCGTGATACCGATCGGCAGCGCGGCACCGATTCGGGCCCGCAGGCGTTGCAACAGTTCACCCTCGCCGTCCTCGCAGAAGTCGGTCACCATGGCGCCGTGCAGTCCCAGCAATATGCCGTCCAGCTGTCCCTTATGGGCCAGCGCGGCGGCAACGATGGGTGCCGTCATGGCGTCGAATGCGGCGCGTGTGACCGGTCCGCCGGGCTGCGCATGGGCGCTCAGGACATGCACCACGTTCCAGCCGTAGGCGCGGCCCGCATCCAGGAAACCGGCCAGCTCGGTGTTGTTGTCCTTGCGTGCCGCGACCGCCGCGTCGCCGAACAACAGACCACGTTCGGCAAAAGACGCCTCGGTGGTGGGCAGGCTGCAAAACGTATTGGTCTCATGCAGGAATTCGGCGGTCAGAACGGTGAAGTTTTTCATGGGGTCTGGAAAGGGGAAAATTATGGAATCGGGTGATGGCAGGCCAATTGATGGTCTCTGTCGTCGACCAGCGCGGGCCGCTCGATGCGGCAACGTTCCGATGCGCGGGAGCAACGCGCCGCATAGGCACAACCCGCCGGAAGGTTGAAGGCATCGGCGATTTCACCGCCCAGCAGGGTTATGACGCGCCGCTGCGCCGGGTCGGGCTCGAAGTTGCTGTCCATCAGTGCACGGGTGTACGGGTGGCGCGGCGTCGCCTGTGCGGTGGGCAGAACCTCGACCACGCGCCCCAGGTACATCACAACGATGCGGTCGCAAAAATAACGCACCAGGCTCAGGTCATGGGAAATAAACAGGTAGGTCAGACCGAGGTCCTGGCGCAGTTTTTCAAGCAAGGCCACGATCTGCGCCTGAATCGACACGTCGAGCGACGCGGTCGGTTCGTCCAGCACCAGGAACGCCGGCTGCAGGGCCAGCGCGCGTGCGATACCCACGCGCTGCTTCTGGCCGCCCGACAACTGGTGCGGATAGCTGCCCTGCAGGGCAGGATTCAATCCGACCATCGCCATCAGCGCGGCCACTTTTTCGGTAGCTGCCTGCCCGCCGAGCGCCATGCCCTGTACCAGGGCCGGCTCCAGCAGGGCGGCGCGCACGGTGTATCGCGGGTCGATCGACGAATAGGGGTCCTGAAAAACCAGCTGCATGCGCCGGCGCAACTTGCGCAGCGCGCCAGCCGGCAGGGCGGCCAGATCCATGCCGTCGAAACGAACCTGACCGCTGCTGGCCTCGATCAGCCGCAGCACCAGCCGCGCCAGCGTGGACTTGCCACAGCCCGATTCGCCCACCACACCGGTCACCTTGGCGCGCGGCACATCCAGCGTGACATCGCTGACCGCCTTCATTACGCGTCTTTTTCCGAACAAGGTGTTGCGGCTGACGAAGGTGCGCGTCAACCCGCGTACTTCCACCAGATTCTCCGCGTCGGAGTTCGCGGTGTCAGCCACCTTGCGTGCTTTCGGGAAAGTGGCAGGCGACGGTGGAGCTGCCGTAACCACGCAATAACGGCACGTCGCCGCCGCACACCGCTTGTGCCCGGTCGCAGCGCGGGTGGTAGCGGCAACCGCTTGCGTAGTGGGCCACGCTGGGCACCATGCCGGGGATGCCACGCAGGCTGCGGGGTGCTTGGCCGCTGCGCGGTATGCAGCCGATCAGGGCCCGCGTGTAGGGGTGCGCCGGATGCGCGAATACGTCGCCCACCGTGCTGCTTTCGGCGACGCGGCCCGCATACAGCACCACCACGTCGTCGCAGGCCTGCGCCACCACACCCATGTCGTGCGTGATCAGAAGCAACGCCATGCCACGCGTGTGAACCAGGTCCACCAGGATCTGGATGATCTGGGCCTGGATGGTGACATCCAGCGCCGTGGTGGGCTCGTCGGCGATGATCAAATCCGGGTTACCCGCCAGTGCCATCGCGATCACGATGCGTTGCTTCATGCCGCCCGACATCTGGTGCGGGTATTGCAGGTACACATGGGCCGCGTCCGGAATACGCAGCTGTTGCAGCAGGTCGATGCTGCGTGCCCTCGCGGCCACCGCGGACAGGCCCAGATGCAGCCCGCCGACCTGGTCGATCTGCGCGCCCACACGCAGCATCGGGTCGAGCGAGGTCATCGGGTTCTGGGTGATCAAAGCGATTCTGCGGCCGCGCAGCGCCCGGTAGGCGTCTTCGCGCAGTCCCGACAACTCGGTGCCGCCAATCTGCACTGAGCCCGCGCTGACGCGGCCGCCGATCAGCGGCAACAGGCCCATGATGGCCATCGCGATCAGCGACTTGCCGGAGCCCGATTCACCCACCAGACCCAGGATGCGCCCTTTGTCGAGCGTGAACGAAACGCGGTCGAGCGGCTGGATGCCGCCGATCGCGATGCACAGGTCGCGCACGGCGAGAAAGGCCATCTCAGGTGTCCCGCAGCCGGTTGCGGATGTCGAGCGCCTCTATCAGCGCGTCGCCGAAAAGATTGATCGCGATCACGGTGGCCGCAATCGCCAGACCCGGGCCCAGGATGGTCCATGGCGCCAGGAAAATCTGCGCCGTGCCACTGCTCATCATGGCGCCCCAGCTTGGTTTGGGGGGCTGCACGCCCAGACCGAAAAAGCCCAGCGTGGCTTCCAGGATGATGGCGTCGCCGGTCGCCAGCATGCCGGCGACGATCACCGGCGTCAGCGCATTCGGCAACAGATGCCGGAACAGGATGTGGAAATGCCCGGCGCCCAGATTGGCGGCGGCCTCGACGAAGGTCTCGTTCCTGATGCCCATGATCTGGGCCCGTGTAAGCCGCGCGAACTGCGCCAGATAGGCGATGCTGATGGCGATCATGGTGCTGTTCAGGCCGGGCCCGATGATGGCCACGAATATCAGCGCGATCAGCACTTCCGGAAACGACCAGGTCAAATCCACCACGGCGGTGACGAGACGGTCGAACGCGCCGCCGAAGTAACC
>JANYBQ010000646.1 GCA_025360705.1 Betaproteobacteria bacterium
CGGACACGCTCAAGGTGCGGTCGCGGCGGTTTCCACCGCCAACAATGTTCGGTTCGCGCTTTCCGTGCTGCTTGACCGAGCAGGAAGCAGTCGTGCCGAATTCAGAATGAACGCCATTTCCGAAGCGACGTGTATGAACGCGGCGACCAAGGGATTGAGCAGGCCGAACGCAGCCAGACCGATGCCCAGCGCATCCACTCCGATGGTGCCCGCAAAGTTGGCCCAAATGATCCGACGGGTGCGCCGCGCGATGGCCAGCGTTTCGACAAACTTCACCAGATCATTGCCCAGCAGAACCACGTCAGCGCTCTCGCGCGCCACGTCAGTACCGGAACCCATGGCCACGCCGACATGGGCTTCGACTAGCGCCGGCGCATCGTTGACGCCATCGCCAACCATCGCCACGATGCGGCCGTCAGCGACCAAGCGCTTGACGCGCTGGCGTTTGTCCTCAGGTAGCAAGTTGGCTGCGACCTCGACAATTCCCAACTGTCCGGCGACCGCCTCCGCAACCGGCTTTGCATCGCCGGTCAGAAGGACAGTCTTAATCCCCATCGCATGGATCGCCGCGATGGCTTGACGAGCTTCCGGGCGCACGCTGTCGGCAATCACGACAGCGCCGAGCAATATGCCAGCACGCGCCACGAATACCTCGGACGCCTCCGGGTGGCCAGCCAGCAGATCGCCAGGCACCGCAATGCCGTGATCGCGCATCAGCGCCTGATTGCCCACCAATACCAGCTCGCCGTCCACTGTGGCATCGATGCCGTGGCCCGGCGTGTAGCCGAAACGCTGAGGCTCCTGTAGTGAGCGCCCTTGCGCCTGGGCATGAGCGACGATTGTTTTGCCCAGTGGATGTTCCGAACGCAGCTCGGCCGCGGCGGCCGCATCGAGTAGCGCGGTGCTGTCCGCTCCGGCGGCAGGGATGAGCGCGCGCACCTCCGGCTGGCCAAAAGTGAGCGTGCCGGTTTTGTCGAAGACGACGGTATCCACTTGGCCGAGTAGCTCGAGGAATAGCCCGCCCTTGACGATGGCGCCGGCGCGCGCAGCGCGACCGATGGCGCCCAGGATCGCCAGTGGCGTGCCTGCTGCAATACCGCATGCGCCGGTCACGATAACTACCGAAATCGTCGCGCGAGTGTCGCGGGTCAACAAGTAGGTCAACATCGCCGCGCCCAGCCCGAAGTAGACCAAGTAGCCCGCCAGCCGGTCGGCCAGGCGCTGCACCGGAGCACGCGAGCGCTCGGCCTGCTCCACCGCTTCGATAATCTTGCCATAGCTGGTATCGCGTCCAATTCGATCGGCGCGTATCTCTAGTGCACCGGATTGATTGATAGAGCCGGCGAAGACGGCGGCGCCGATCGTCTTCTCCAATGGCATCGACTCACCGGTAATGCGGGCCTGATCGACGAACGAGTGACCGGCGATCACGGTGCCGTCTACGGGAATGCGACCGCCCGGGTTCACCAAAACCGCATCGCCAACCGCCAGCGCATCGGCGTCGACTTCTGTCACGCCGCCGGCACGGCGAACGGACACTGCGCGCGGCAGAAAGTCCAGCAGGTCACGGATCGCACGGCGCCCACGCGAAACGGTCATGCCTTCGAGCACTTCGGCCACCAGCACGAACAGCGTGATCACCAGTGCAGTGAAGAATTCGGAAATGGCCGCCGCCGAGACGATGGCGATGGACATGGAAAGCTCCATCGTCATTCGTTTGGCGATGAGGTTCTCGAAGGCTTCCTTGAAGATCGGCCAGCCGCCAATCAGCAGACCGACAACACCTATTATGCTTATGGCCGGCGCCGGCTCCCACGGTCGAAACCACACGACCGCCGCCGCCAGGGCCACAAGAGCGATACGGGCCATCTCCGGCCATTCGAAGGCATGGTCGTGATCATGGTGAGCGTCCTCATCAAGATCGTGGTCATGGCCCGGTGCGGCCGGGGCCGTCGTGCGGTTCAACGCGTGGTCGGCCAGGTCAGGCGAGAGGGAGTGATCGTGTTGCGGGTTCATGACGGATTCTTCGGTTATTTAAGATAGGCGCGGACCACGTCGATCAGCTCATCGGCGCCTTTGCTGCGTTCGGCATCGCTGGTGATGGCTGGGTTAGCGATGTGCGTCTGAATGTGATCCTCGATCACTTCCGTCATCAGCCCGGTCATGGCGCCTCGCACGGCGGCGATTTGGTGAAGGATTTCCGAACACCCCTTCTCTGCTTCAAGAGCGCGCTCCAACGCTTCCACTTGGCCGCGAATGCGGCGCACGCGGCCAAGTAATTTGGCTTTTTGCCGGACGGTGTGACCCATGGGTACTCGATCAGGTTGATACCATAGGGGGGTATGGTATCACGGGAAGAAGAAAGACCAAAGCAATCACGCAGTTCCGCTGCTCTCAAGTTAGAACCAGGAGGCGCGAAAGCAGATCCTGGTCAGGTGGACAGCCGCTCGTCCAGGGGCCAACGCTGCGACAGGTGCACCAGCACGTTCTGGTCCGCGCCCGGCGCGTCGTAGCGCCACACCGCGGCCCCCATGCGCAGCTTGCCCAGCCGTGAGGCCTTGATGTTCACATGCCGCACGGGCAGCTCGCGCGCGTTCAGGGCGTGCGCTTGGATTTCGCTGTCCGGGTCGTCGTCGAAGAACAGCCAGTGCCGGATGAACTCGTCTTGCAGGCGCACCAGTTCGTGGCACAGGGCCTCAGGCACGGGAGGCGGGTGCGGCAACTCGTTATCACCCTCCTCGGTAACTTGCACCCAGGGTCCGTGGAGGTCGTCCTCGACCGAGCGGTACAGCACAGACGGCGTCACCGCGTAGTAATCGGGCAGGACGAAATAGCTGGCTTCGTGCACGCCGTCGCGCGAGCCGATATACCAGCCGTAGATGCTGGGTCCGTCGGCAAACCACAGTACGGCATACAGCAGGCCAGCCCCGCGCGGGGCGTAGGCCAGATGGGCATGCGCTTCGATCAAAACTTCAACCCACGAGCAAATCGTTGATGACGCTTTGCGCTCCGGGGGCCGACCAGGCCACGCCTTGCGCCGCGTTACGCTCCTGCCACGAATGCACCGTGCCGCTCAGCGTCACCGTCGTTCCATCCACACTGACCTGAATGTGCTTGGCCTCGCGCAGCGCCTGGCGTGTCAGCGCGTCCTGGATTTTGCGGGTCAGGTCGGTGACTTTCGGGCCCACCCGCAACGTGATCTCGTTGCTGATGCCCACCACGCCCATCATCGGGCGAATCGCCTTCTCGACGCTGCGCCGCTGGTAGTCCCATTCGACGTCGCCCTGCAACGTCACCCAGCCATGATCGACCGTCAGCCGGATCGACTCCAGCGGCACCAGCGTGTTCCACTTCAGCGCCTCCCTGGCACCGGCGGCGATGTCGGTATCGCTTCGCCGGTGCTCGGGCGAGAGCTTGACATCGAGTTCGAGCGCGATCGCCTTCACGCCGGCCACCCGCCGCAAGGCGCGCGCGGCGGCGTGCTTGTCGGCGAAGGTCTCCAGGTGGCCGCTCAGCGTCACCACACCGGCCTTCACCGCCACGCCGATGGCGGTGGACTTGACCTCCGGGTCCCAGGCCAGTTCGGCCGTCACGTCGGTCTTCAAATCGGCATCTGTTTTCACGATGACCTTCCTTTCACTCGGGTTGCATGGCACTTGCTCGCATCGGTCGCTACGGGCCGACAGGCGAGCCACGCTTGAATCTAAGCATTTGCGCGCGGCAGCCCTTGATGTAGATCATGGGACGATGAAAATGGCGGGAAGCGGCCCTGTTCACGTGCCCGAACCGCCGCTTTAACAACGTTTTCTTGCGCGCCATCAAACGTGATGCACGGTGGCTCCTTTATCGTCTTGTGCATGTCGATCGATCCGAACCCGGCTGCGACGCGCTGCGAGACACGGTACGCCGCGTTCAATTCAGTTATCTGGAAGGGGAAACATCATGTCTAGCGCCAACAGCACCCTGGTCCCGCGCGAAGTCCGTATTCCGGTCGGTGACGTCTGGCTCTACGGCGACTTGGCGATGCCCCCCGGGTTCCAGGGTCTGGTGCTGTTCGCGCATGGCAGCGGCAGCGGGCGCCACAGCGCCCGCAACCGGCAGGTGGCCCAGCACCTTCAGCACGCTGGCATCGCCACCCTGCTGTTCGATCTGCTGACCGCGCAAGAAGAGCGGGCCGACCTGCACACGCGTGAGCATCGCTTCGACATCTCCTTGCTGGCCCGGCGGATGCAGGACGCCACCGCCTGGGCCGCGGCTCAACCCGAGTTGCGGCATGCCGCCATAGGGTATTTCGGCGCCAGCACCGGTAGCGCGGCCGCACTCATCGCGGCCGCCCTGCTGGGCCGGCAAATCGCTGCCGTGGTCTCCCGCGGTGGCCGACCGGACTTGGCGGGGCCGGTGGCGCTGGCCGCTGTGACGGCACCCACCTTGCTCATCGTCGGTGGTGCCGACGATGAGGTGATCGAACTCAACCGGCAGGCCCATGCGCACCTGCGCTGCGAAAAGAGTCTGGCCGTAGTGCCTGGCGCCACCCACCTGTTCGAGGAAGCGGGCGCGCTGGAGCAGGTCGCGCAACTGGCCTCCTCCTGGTTCACCACCTACCTGACTTCTTTGCGGAACACACCATGACGGCCGTCAATTTGCCCTTTCGCGACCGGCGGCACGCCGGTCGGGTTTTGGCCACCCAACTGGAGCAGTACCGCGGTCGGGCAAGCTTGCTGGTGCTGGCCCTGCCGCGCGGCGGCGTTGCCGTGGGTTTCGAGGTAGCCCGCGAATTGCGGGCGCCGTTGGACATCTTCATGGTGCGCAAGCTCGGCTTGCCCGGCCACGAGGAGTACGCCATGGGCGCCATCGCCAGCGGCGGCGTGAGGGTGATGAATCCCCTGCCGGGCATTACCGTCAAGCCCGAGGCAATTGCGGCAGTGGTCGAGCGCGAACAGGCTGAGCTGGTGCGGCGCGAGCACTTCTACCGCAAGCAGCGTCCGGCCGTTCCCATTCGAGGCCGTACCGTCATTGTGGTCGATGACGGGCTGGCCACGGGCTCGACCATGCAAGCTGCGGTGTTGGCGATTCGCCAGCAGCATCCCCTGCATCTGGCCGTTGCGGTGCCGGTGGGCGCGCCGGACACCTGTGCCGCCCTGCGCCAGCAGGCCGATGCCGTGATTTGCGCCGCGACACCCGAGCCGTTTCACTCCGTCGGGCTGTGGTACCAAAAATTTCCGCAAACCACG